>NZ_JBHWZY010001022.1:0-2186 GCF_042727815.1 Nocardia sp. NPDC060220 | reverse complement strand
TCCCACCCGCGCGTGGGCACTGCCCGGCTGGACGACCTCGTGGCCGAGGACGACGCCGAATTCGACGATGACGACGACTTCACCCCGTCGCGCCGTGGTCGCGGTGGCTACGACCCCGAGGCTGATGCCATCGCCCGCGCCGCCCGCTACAGCTTCCGTCAGCGCGCGGTCATGGGTCTGGTCATCGGCCTGATCCTGTTCGCTGCGTTCGGGCTGCTGCTCAACTCGATGTTCTGGTGGGCGTTCGGGCTGTCGGCTGCCGTACTCACGGGCTACCTCGCGTACCTGCGCAAGCAGGTCCACGTGGAGGAGGAGATCCGCCGCAGGCGCGCTGCCCGCCTGGTCCGTGGCAAGCGCCACGAGGCCGCTGAAGTCACCCCGGAGGCGGCCACCACCCGTCGCACGATGGACCGTGACACCGCACGCGCCCTGCGCCGCCGCTCCACCCTGCTCGACACCGACGACGAGGATCCGAGGTTCGAGTTCCTCGAGATCTTCGATCCGGCCACCTCTCGCGCGCTCCGCAACCGGGTCGAAGACCTCGGTCAAGCCGTCGGCGAGTAGCTGGTAGTAACCACGCAAAACAGCAGGTCAGAGTACCGATTCGGTATCGGGGCGCAACCCCTGATACAGTGTCACAGCGCGGTTCACCAGAGCCGCACGGGGCTATAGCGCAGTTGGTAGCGCGTCTCGTTCGCATCGAGAAGGTCAGGGGTTCGATTCCCCTTAGCTCCACCCCAGAAGGGCCCGGTCACTGACCGGGCCCTTTCTCTGTGTCGGCCCGATGTCGGCCGTCGTGCCCTTGCGGCACGCACCTTAGACTCGACAGCGATCGAATGCATGCCCCCAATTGTTTTGGCATGATTCGTCGATTGAATAAATACTGGCGAGTAATAGTCTTTTCAATTTCCTTCATTATGAAAGCTTCACTTTGCTGTGCAGCAGAATTCACTTATTCGCAAACTGCTTAAACCGTTAGCTCGGTCACATCGGTAACGCTGCCCAAGTGGTAGCCGATACACCGAAAATGGCTATTACTGTGCACGTCAGTGCATTTGCGGACCCTGCTGAATAGCAGTAACGTTTCGGTAAAGCACATGATCCGCGCAGGACCGCGAGCGCCCGCGCTCACCAAGTTCGCTGCCGGGGAGGAATCGTTTCACCAGCGAACAGATGTGGCGCCACCACGGGAGGGGGCGTCGAACGCGTCTGTTGGAAAGCATCAGAGGCAGTTCATGACAGCGGTCATCGAGGCTCGCACCGAGCCCGAAGAAGTACCGAATACCCATCCGTCGTTCGCTTTTCGTGGCGTCGCGCTGATCGCTTCGATCGCCGCGATCGCGCTGACCGCGACGGCAGGCCGTTACGACTACTTCGGTGACGAACTCTATTTCCTGTCCGCCGGAAGGCGACTCGACTACACCTATGCCGATCAGGGCGTGGTGGTGCCCGTGTTCGCTTGGCTCGCCGACCAGCTCGCACCGGGATCGGTAACGGCACTGCGCTTCCCGGCCGTCGTGATGTGCGTGTGCGCGGTCGTGGTGGCGGCACTGATCGCCTACGAACTGCGCGGCAGCCACCGTGTCCAGATGCTCGCCGCGGCCGCGTACGCGTTGTCGGGACTGGCGGCCAACCAGGTCGTGCTGAGCACGTTCTCCTTCGACGCCACCCTCACGGCTGTGATCACCTGGCTGTTCATACGCTGGGTTCGTACTCGCCAGGACTGGCTGATCGTCGTGGCCGGATTGGTTGCCGCCCTGGATATGCAGGTGAAGTGGATGATCCCCATCGTCTGGGCGTGCCTCGGCACCGCGGTCATCCTGTGCGGCCCCCGCGACGTCCTGCGTCGCCCCGCGCTGTGGGTGGCGACCGGCATCCTCGCCTCGTCCCTGATTCCGATTCTTTACTGGCAGTCACAACACAATTGGCCACAGCTGGCCATGGGTGCGGTCATCGGAGCCGAGCAGAACGCCACCGGCTACGGCCCGGTGGGATTCCTTCCGCAGTTTCCCATTTTGGCGGGCATCATGGGCACATTGTTGCTCGCTGTCGGATTCTGGGCGGCCTTCAAGCAGGAGTCGCTACGCCCGTATCGATTTATCGCGGTGGCACTTGTGATCATGACCGCATTTGTCATGATCACGCATGGGCGGCCGTATTACCCAGGGGGCCTTTTTCCCGCCATG
>NZ_JBHWZY010001021.1:0-2188 GCF_042727815.1 Nocardia sp. NPDC060220 | reverse complement strand
GTGTTGCCCTGCCGGTCCGCCTGGGAGATCACCTCGCTGCCCAGCATCGCCGTCGCGCCGAAGGCGACCACGGAGATGATCAGGACGAAGACGCCGACCGCGGACACCGCCCAGGCGCCACAGCGGTCCGCCTGGGTCAGGTCCAGCCGCCCGGCAAGAAGATGATGAACGCCCTGGACTGGGCGCGCGGCGCCC
The DNA here is from genome assembly GCF_042727815.1 of Nocardia sp. NPDC060220. Classification (NCBI taxonomy): domain Bacteria; kingdom Bacillati; phylum Actinomycetota; class Actinomycetes; order Mycobacteriales; family Nocardiaceae; genus Nocardia; species Nocardia sp. NPDC060220. Next base: position 1,993 of record NZ_JBHWZY010001021.1, on the reverse strand, counting down.
GCCTCGCGCCCGGCACGGTGATCGGATGAGTGCCTCGGACCGCCGCCGTCGCCGTGAAGCCGACGCCGCGAAGGGCGTGAGCCCCCGCGAGGATCGCAAACCCACCGGAAAGTCTGGCGAGCCGCGCGGCGGTAGCCCCCGCGACGACCGCAAGATCACCGGCAAGAACGTCGACGGCGGCTGGGCCGCCCGCGCCGCGAAGGGCACCACCACCTCGCGCGCGGACGGCGACCGCTGGACGGATCGCTCCGACCGCCCCCGCCGCGACGACCGCCCCGGGGGCGCCCGATCCGGCGCGCCCCGCCGCGAAGACGACCGCCCTGGTTTCGCTCGCGGCGCGCAGGGTCGCGACGCGGGCAATCGACGCGACGATGCTCCGCGCTCCGGCGCGCCCCGCCGCGAAGACGACCGCCCCGGTTTCGGTCGCGGCGCGAGTGACCGGGCGCAAGGACGTGACGCGGGCGCTCGACGCGACGACGCCCCGCGCTCCGAGGCACCTCGTCGTGCCGACGACCGCCCTGGCTTCGGCGGCGCGAACGACCGGGCTCAGGGCCGTGACTCGGCTGACCAGCGCGGTGACCGTGGCAACGCGGCACGTTCCGGTGCGGGACGGTCCGACCGTGGCGCCTCACGTCCCGATCGTGGTGCGCGCGTGGGAGACTCGCGTGGCCGTGGTGCGGGCAACCGGGATGCTGGTGCGCCGGCGGGCAAAGCGCCCGCTCAGCGTCGTCCCGAGCGTCCCGATCCCAGTGTGCCCAGTCCGCGCAAGCGCCGCGGCGAGCCCGTGGATCCCGCGCGCGAAGTCGCCCTCGATGTGCTGCGGGCCGTGCGTGAGCGCGACGCCTATGCCAACCTCGCGCTGCCGAAACTGTTGCGCGAGCGCAAGATCAGCGGGCGCGACGCCGCGTTCGCGACCGAGCTCACTTACGGCGCCAGCCGTTCGCAGGGGCAGCTCGACGCGGTGATCTCGGCATGCGCGGGCCGCCCGGTCGACGAGATCGACGGCCCCATCCTCGACATCCTGCGCCTCGGCGTCTACCAGCTACTGCGGACCCGTACCAGCGCGCACGCCGCCGTCGACACCTCCGTCGACCTGGCCAGTGCCGAATTCGGCCAGGGCCGTGCCGGTTTCGTCAACGCGGTGTTGCGGCGAGCGGGGGAGAAGACCGCCGAGGAGTGGATCGCCGAGCTGGCCCCCGCCGACCCGGTCGGCAAACTGGCCTTCGAGCACGCGCATCCGAAATGGATCGCCCAGTCCTTCGCCGACGCGCTCGGCGCGCAGGCGGGTGAGCTGGACGCACTCCTGAAAGCCGATGACGAACGCCCGGTCGTGCACCTGGTCGCCCGGCCCGGCGAGATCACCTCGGAAGAGCTGGCGCTGGTCACCGGCGGTGAGGAGGGCCGCTGGTCCCCGTACGCGGTGTATCTCGACGGCGGCGATCCCGGTCTGCTGGAACCGGTTCGTGACGGCATCGCCTCCGTCCAGGACGAGGGCAGCCAGCTGGTCGCGCTCGCTCTCACGCGTGCGCCGCTGGAGGGCCCCGACAAGGGTCGCTGGCTCGATCTCTGCGCAGGTCCCGGCGGCAAGGCGGCCTTGCTCGGCGCGCTCGCCGCGATCGACCTGTTCACCGTCGACGCTGTCGAACCGGCCGAGCACCGTGCCGAACTGGTTCGCAAATCCACCCGGAATCTGCCCGTCACCGTCCATGTCGCGGACGGTCGCGACAGCGGCCTGACCCCCGGCTACGACCGCGTCCTCGTCGACGCGCCGTGCACGGGCCTCGGCGCCCTGCGTCGCCGCCCCGAGGCGCGCTGGCGCCGCACTCCGGCCGACGTGGCGGAGCTGGTGACCCTGCAGCGTGAACTCCTCACCGCCGCATGGGATCTGGTGCGCCCTGGTGGGGTCGTCGTGTATTCGACCTGCTCACCGCACCTCGCCGAAACAGTGTCGGTGGTCGCCGATTTCGTCCGCCGCAGCGGCGCCGAGGAACTC
>NZ_JBHWZY010001020.1:0-2190 GCF_042727815.1 Nocardia sp. NPDC060220 | reverse complement strand
GTCTCTGGGGCAGCTAGACACCAATACGGGCAAGTTCTGTCAAGTTTGTACCGACACTGGTTCGTTGGTTCGTAAGTTCGTCTCAACGCTCCCGGCGGGTGAACCAAGAGTCCCCGCCGGGGGTGGAAGCCAACGAGCGCCACCAGGAGGCCCGCAGTGCTCCCACAACGCATACAGAAGCCGACACGGCTCGACCCCATAGAGGTCGCCCCGCCCGAGGTGATCCGGAGATTGCTCGAAGCACTCGCCCGGTGGGAACCGAAGCGGCGAGCATCATGAGCAAGGCGATACAAGCCCAGCTGGACGCACTGAACCAGCGCGCTGCCAATCGTTCGATGGGCATCCGTAGAGCTGAAGAACCACCGTACGGGTGGCAGCTCTCGAACCCGTTCCGAGTCGTCTGTCACGGGACCTTGGAGAACATCGCGGATTGGTTGACAGCAGCGGAGAGCCGAGACAAATGATCATCGCCGGATGGGTTGTTGCGTTTACGATTCCGGTGGTCGTCTTGGTCGCAGCGATGCTGTGGCCCGAATGAGCCACGCCCAACGCGCAAAATCGCATCGAATTGACCCCGCACCTCCTCCCAGCGTGTGCGGTCGGGGTAACGCTCAACGATGGGGTGACCGCGCGTCAGGAGCAGGGGCAGGGCGAGGGTGTCGAGGTTGTCGATGTCTCGCAGTTGATGCTGGACTCGATCACCCGTATCGATTCCGCCGCACTGTCGGCGAACCTGGTCGTCGCCCAGGAGCCCGAAGACGAGCCGGGACCGTCGACCGTCCCGTAGGACCGGAATATTTCCGGTAACCGTACCGATATCTACGGTGTGGCAATGTAATTCATCATTTATGTCGAAGTGATGATGTTTTTCCGGTATCACCGCTGGTGGGTTCCACGGAATCGCCGTCGATGCGAAAATGTCCTCGGACCGAGATCCGGTCCGGCAGAGGATGTTCCGCCGGATCTGGCGGGCAGACTGGAGGGGCAGGATGCATTTCTCGTCTCGAACAACTTCGGGCGCACAACGACTCGGCGTGATCGCCGCTCTCGCGGCAGGTGCTGTCGGCCTCGCGGCCACCACCACCGCGCAGGCCGCACCATCAGCCGCCGCTCCGATCGTGCAGGGTGTCGACAGCGGCGTGGCGTTCACCGCGAGTCCGCTGGCCGATGGCTCCGGGCTCACGGTGTCCGCCCCGGACGGCACGTTCCGGGTCGTCGGCGGTGCGGTCACGCTCACGAACAGGGAGGGCAACGTGGTCGCGGCCGTGCCGACCCGCCTCATCACCGGAGCAGGCGATTTCGACCTGGTCGCGGGCATCTCCGCCGACGGCAGGTCAGCGACGCTGACCCCCACCGCCGCACCGGCCGTCGTCACCGCCAACATGGCCGAATTCGTCGACGCGGCCGGTGACACCGAGGCCCGCAAGCAGCACAACGCGGGCATCGGCGCGCTCATCGGCGCCGGCATCGGCGCTGTGCTCGGCTTCTTCCTCGGCGGAGTCGGCGCGCTGGTGACCATCCCGATCGGTGCGGGCATCGGCGCCCTCATCGGCTACTCGACGCCGTAACGGGTCCCGAGTGGTGGCCGGCCTCGCGCGGTCACCACTCGGACCGTCGCCGGGTCGCCACCACAGGGTGGGCGCCGGAGGACACACGAGTGTTCAACGAAACTGTCTGTGGGACAAGATAAGTTGAGCAGCGAAGCCGTGAGACCGTGCGGCGCTCAGGAGGCTCCGCTGTGTCCGACCCCGCACGCTATCCGACCGCTCATCAGGGCCGGACATTTCACCAACTCCCCGCGCGGCCGCAGCAGTCGTCGGGTGGGTGGATCGTGGCGGCGGTACTCGTGATCGTGGGCGGAATGCTCGGCGCCGTCGGTGTCGGCGCCATCGGATTCTTCCGCATGTCGGACAGCGTCGACCGATACCAGCGCGTCACGGTCCCTGGTTCCGGCGATCCGAACCTCGCGACAGGCGATTACACCGTCTACTTCGAGTATCCGGGTGCGGCCACGATCGAGCCGCCGGAAGCGGTGCGAGCCCGATTGACCGACCCCACAGGGCAAGTCGTGCCGACCGAGGCCGTCAGTGGTGAGCAGTGGCGCCGCAAGAACCCGGAGTTCCGCGCACGCGCCAAGGCCGTGGGCCGCAAGATCCGCAAGCAGGTACTCAAGGACTACGTGATCCACCC
>NZ_JBHWZY010001019.1:0-2196 GCF_042727815.1 Nocardia sp. NPDC060220 | reverse complement strand
GTGCTGCTCTCAGCAGTATGACATATACGATCAATCTCGGCGAGGCTTCACGGAAATGTCTTCACCGCCGAAGTTCAACGCTGCTGGTGACACAGTGCGGTGTTCTCCTCCCCCATCCTTCCGCCGCTTCGGCATGCATTCGTCACGAGGTGAACCGGTCATGGAATACACCACCAGTCCGAATTCGAAATCCGTTCAGGCGCTTTGTCGATGTGGACGCCCGAGCTCGCCGCCGACGCGTGGCAGCCCGACGATCGCCCGCTCACCAGCGTGCACGCCGATTACTGCGCGCGCGTCGATCCCACCGATCCGCTGCCCGGTCGCGGGCGCTGGATCGGCACCGTCTTCGAGATGGACGCCCCGCTCGACGGTCCCACCTGGCGTGAGACGCTGCGGCGCTGGCATGCCAGGCACGAGGGTCTGCGCACCACGGTGACCACCGCATCGGCGGGCGAGCCGCGCAGACTCGTCGCCGCGCCCACCGCCGTCGACATCACCGAACAGCCCGTTGCCGACTGCACCGACGGTACCCGGATCAACGAATTCCTCAGCGGCACACTCGAAGAGCGCCTGTCGCCACTGGTGTGGCCGCACTGCCTGGCCGCCACGGTCGAGCACGCAGGCACCGGTGACTTCACCGTCCTCGTCGCGGCCGATCATTCCGTGATGGACGCCTACGCCCAGGCCATCCTGATCCTCGAACTGCGCACGCTCTACCGGGAGGTCATGGCGGGCGAGGCGTCGCGCGAGGCGGTCACCTTCGGTAGCGCGGCCGACTTCGCCGTCCTGGAGCGAGCGAGCGCGGCCGAACTCGGTCCGGATTCGCCCGCGGTCGCGACGTGGCGCGAATTCCTCGCCGACGGTGCCATGCCGCGCTTCGCCCCGCAGGCCCAGCGGCCCGTGCGCGCGGATCTGCCCCAGCCCAGTGTGTCGCGACGGCTGCTCGATCTCCCCGAACTCGAGCAGGTCGAAGCGGTCCTCGACCAGGTGCGGCACCGGATGTCGGTGGCGGTGTTCGCCGCGCTGGCGGTGGCCAATCAGCGGCGGTTCGGCGCGGACCGGATGCGTACCGCGATGCCGATCGCGACCCGCCCCGATCTGCGCTGGCTGGAGTCGATGGGCTGGTTCGTCAATGTGGTCCCGGTCGATATCGCGCTCACCCCCGGTGTCGGCATCGCCGGAGCCATGGATCTGGCGCGGGCCGCGCTGCGTCGTTCACGCACCGCCAACGACGCCTCCTGGTCGCGCGTCCTCGACCTGCTCGATGTCGCCGAGACGCCGCGTTTCGGCATCGCTTTCCTCGACATCCGCGTACTGCCCGGCTACGAATTGGTCGCCGACCTGCGCGGACGGACCCTGCGGGCCGAGTCGTACTCGGCCGACGAGGTGTTCCTGTGGGTTGTGCGCGCCGCCGACGGCCTGTACGTGTCGACACGGTATCCGGCCGGCTTCCCCGCCGAGGTCATGGACGAGTTCCTGACCGCGTTCGGTCAGGCACTGTCGTCGATCACGGCCGCGGTGCACGCGGATCCGGCGGTCGACCAGGCCGGCGCCGGACAGCCGTCCGCAGCGGTTCATGCGGGGTCGGCGGCCGACGGACTGCCGCCGTCGGTCGTGGCGGAAACACCGATGCCGACCGATGCCCGAGCACTGCGAGCCGACACGCTGCGTGTCGCCGTGCAGACGGGGTGAGCGGATGCGCCCCCTGTTGGCCTTCACCGGCAGCCGAGGAGACGCCCAGCCCGGCATCCTGCTGGCTCGTGCGCTGCGTGCGCGCGGTCACGACGTGACCTTGGCGCTCGCCCCGAACCTCGTCGCCTTCGCCCGTGACCACGGGGTTGCGGCGGTGCCGTTCGGCTGCGATACGGCCGACCTCTTGGTGGCACAGCGCACCGATCGACGGTTCGCCGGCCGCGATCCGCGCGCCCGGCTACGGGCGCTGTTCGATCTGCAACGGCGTGGCGTGCCCGAGCAGCTTCACGACCTGCGTGCACTGGCACCCGGACATGACCTGGTGGTCGCGGGGATGGCAGGCGAGGAAGTGGCCGAGTCGGTGGCGCGGGCGCTCGGACTGCCGTTCGCGGCGGTGCACTTCTTCCCGATCCAGCCGAACAGTACGGTCCCGGTCGCGCCGGTGCGCTGGGCGGACCGGCTTCCCGGGTTCGTGCACCGAGGGGGGTGGTCGCTCCTGGCATG
>NZ_JBHWZY010001018.1:0-2205 GCF_042727815.1 Nocardia sp. NPDC060220 | reverse complement strand
ATGCGTGAAGTGCCTGCTTGCCGCGTGTGACCTCGTATCAGGGAAACCTGCCAATTGTCACCGGCAAATAACGGCCCTTCGGGAGGTGAGGGAATTTCTGTTTCTGCTTCCATCGACTTCCACCATCTGGCACTGTATGGGTCACCGAGATCGCGGCACCGATTGCGGCGACCGCAAATCTCGGCTGAGCTCATCGTCGTTATAGGGGGAATAAACGGGCGCGTAAGAGAAATGGTCCGGCTGGGGTAGCCGGGTGGGAGGATTCATGGTCTACATCAGAGCTCACTTCGATAATCCGTTCGCGCTACAGGAACACGGTGACGGTCCGCGCGGCATCTCCGAGGAACGCGGCGACGAGTTGGCGCCGTTGGCGCCGCTGGCCGTCATTGTGTCGTTCGTGCTCGTGGCGGCGGGATGCATCGCGTCCTCGGCAATGGGGGAGTGGACCCGCGACTATGGGGCAGAGCTCGTCGTCATCGCCTTTTGCCTGCACATGTTCCTGTCGGCTCTGTTGGGTTCGTGGGGACTTCGCAGGTGGCTGCAGACCACCCGGATCTGGCGTCGGTTCGAGCACCGATCGCTGCGCGACTGAGTCATATCCGCCTCAGTACTACTGCACTAGGAAAATCCGCGGCAGCCCGCGTGGATGCCATGAGTGGGAGGCGTTGTGAGAAAGTCCGTCGAAGTACCGATCTTGTCCCGGCGCGTCACCGAAGGCGGCCAGATCGTGGTCATCGAGGTGAGTCGGCCGCGACCGGTTGGCGGGAAGGTGGAGTGCGCCTATCGGCTGGCGGACACGCGGCGCACCACCGAAGGCCCCGATTCGCTGGCGGCGCTCTACCGGGCTCTGCTCGAGATCGGCGACTTGCTCGCGCAGGCGAATCGCGGCGCGTCGGCGCGGTTTGTCGTCCCGGCGAACCTCGGCTTTCCGGTACCACCCGCTGGTGATCGACCCGAGGCGGTGGATGACGCCGATGTTGTGGCGACGCAGACGATCACCCACGCCGGCGACAGGCACACGATTGCCATCTGCCGACCTGTACAGGCCGGCGGCGGGGACGGCATGCTGTGTCTGTTTCGGGTCGACGGCGAAACCTGCGCGATCGCGAGAGGGTGGGACGGTGTCGACGCGGTGCTGAACGCGGTGTCGATGATCGGCGCAAGGTTTCGTCTCGCCACGGATTGGCCGTTGTCGCCGGCCGGAGGTGGATTCGCATCAGAGGTGGCGACCGTAGTCGCGACGGGTGCTCCAACGGCGATCTAGGCACCAGCTCTTGTCGTCGCGGGGTCCGGTGCTGCTGTGACCACCCATCGACACGGTGGCCTCGAATCCTGCCTCGCCGGCCGTGGTTGGCGGTTGCCGGGGCCGTCGTCTGGGGCAGCGTCCGAACGGGACGCGCTGGTCCCGGCAACCGCCCGCCGACCGGTCAGGAGTTCGGTCATCCTGTCCCCGGTGGCGGTCTCTGGTTTACAAGCGGGCGATACCCCGGTGTGTCGCTTCGAAACGGGGAGACCCAGCAGATTTCTATGTCGCCGCGGCCGGCCAGCTGATGGTGGGCCACGACTTCGGCAGGTTGACCGAACCGTCCAGGACCAACCGCACCAGGTCCTCGTAGCCCTCCCGCATCTCGGCCAGATGGTGCCAGGCTCGATGTCGCTGGGCGTCCTCGGCGTTGTGGAGCGCCCAGTGGGCATAGGTGGCGGCTTCCGCGACCCGGCCGATCACCCCGCCCACCGTGTCGATTCCCCGCGGAGCGCCGGGGCGTGGCCGCGGAAGCTGCGCGGTGATCCACACATCGATGGTGTGCGCGACTTCCGCGATCTGACGACCGACCCATACGGCGGACGGTTCGGCCAGCCAGTCCCGATACAACGACCCGAGGGTGCGAGCCCAGCGCGCGAGCGGCTGATCACAATCGGCGCCCCCGTTGATCGCGGCAAGCAATTCCTGCGGCGAAAGAAACGGACCGTGCTGAGCCGGCGCCGGGTACCACGAATCCGGTGCGCTCACCTGCGCTCACCGGACAGGCCTGCCCCGAGTAGACACTGCTGTGGAATTGCGGAATTCAGATTTCTGGCACCGGACAAAGCAAGCTCCTGATCAAGCGCACATCCGCATGAACGGGTCGACCCAGCGGACAAGCAGGGTTCCGATCCTGCGCACGGTCCCGCACCGGCGCCGCGAGGGTCTTTGCAGAATCCGAT
>NZ_JBHWZY010001017.1:0-2205 GCF_042727815.1 Nocardia sp. NPDC060220 | reverse complement strand
ACGCAACACAAGGTGCGGTTGGGGACGCGCTGGTGCTGGTTGTGGGCGTCGCCTCCTCAGCAGGAACAGCCACGGCGGTCACGACGATCGTCAAGGAATGGTGCCGACGAGACCGTCACCGGCGGGTCGAAATGCGGTTGCCGGACCGGGTGCTCGTGATCGACGGCAACCCGGACGATCAGCTCGCGATCATCGAGAAGTTCGTCGAAACGGCGGTGCCGGTCCACCAGGCCGCAGCTGATTCCGGCTCGGGCGAGGACCAGGCGGTGTCATCGTGAGTCGGCTGGCCCGTCGTCGCGCGTTGTTGATCGGTAACGAGAGCTACACCCACCCGGGCTTCGCGCCGTTGCCGTCGGTGCGCACCGACCTGACCATGGTGGAAGAGGTGCTGCGCGACCGCCGCGTTGGAGCCTTCTCCGATGTCGAGTCGTTGATCGACTTGACCACCGACCAGATGCGAACGGCAGTAGACGAGTTCGTCGCCGACAGCAGAGAAGACGAGTTGATGGTCTTCTACTTCTCGGGACACGGGGCGCGAAGCGTTCGGTCCGACGGCGAATTCCATTTCATCGGCACCGACTCCGACCCGGATCGGTTGGGCGAGACCAGCATGCGCGCCGGATTCGTCAACCAGTTGCTCGAACAGTGCGTGGCACCGCAGAAGGTGGTGATCATCGACAGCTGCCGTAGTGGCGGGTTCTCGGTTGGCCTACGCACCTCCGATGCCGTCCCGAAGGGCGCGGTGGACGGTCACCCTGCCGCCCTGGCGAGCCGAGGTGTCTACGTGGTGTCGTCCTCGCGGGCAGGTGAGGCATCGTTCGTCGGTCGCGACGCGACACAGCCGTCGGTGTTCACCGGGGTGTTCGTCGAGGCGATGCGAACCGGTGCGGCGGCGGGTGGCAAGTCGGAGCTTTCGGTGGCGGCGCTGTTCGAATTTGTCAACGACCGACTTCGTCGTCAGGATGCCGGGCAGACGCCGGTGATCTCGGCATCGGGAGTGGACGGCCGCATCATCCTGGCGGCATCACCGTTGTCGCCCATCCAGCTCGACGTCGTGGCCAGCCCCAGATCGGGCGCTGAGATCGGCGCATCGCCGTCGAAGTCACGTACTCCGGACTGGAAGCGACTGCTGACCTATTACGAGACGTGTCTGCGTGCCGAGCAACTCGCCTGGTTGTCACTGGACGACCACGATACGTACGCCTGCATCCCGGGGCGCGAGCGGCTGCTGGTGGGCGATCTCGACGAGGATCACGCCATCGAGGTGCCGACGGAACTCGAAAAGTTCGTCGCTCAGGTCGCCGACGCGAACGAACAGCTCTGGACCGGGTATCCGGCGGTAGTCGTGCGGCCGGGTGGTCGTTCGGCGCGTGCGACCGCGACTCGCAAATTCGCTCCGCTGTTGATCCGGCGCCTCGAGCTCGGCGGGGCCGCCGACCGGCTCGTCCCGGTCGGGCCGCCCATCGTGAATCCGATTCTGCTGCAAGAATATCTGGAATCCGAGGCCGCGTCGGCGTTCAACGAGGGCTACGAACCCACCTGGCACGCGGGCGAATACACAGCGTTAGCCGCCGAGGTACGCCAGATTCTGCGCAACGAGCTCGGCGTCGTCACCGTCGATGAACCCGAGCCGGAATTTCTCGATGACTCGCTGACCGCCGCTACCGGCGCGGTCGGTGCGCGCAACGTCGCAGTGTTGTTCCGCATGTCGGCAGCCGATGGCGGTCCGAACAAGAAACTCCTCGCCGATCTCGCCGCGCTCGCGGAGCGGGTCTCGCAGATCCCGCGTACCGCGCTGGCCTGTGTCGGCCCCGCGGATGCCGTACCCGCCCCCGTACCGGTGTCGACTCGGCGATTGGTGACGCCGCTGCCGTGCAACGAGGCCCAGGCCGAGATCATCCGCTCGGCGATGGCTCGTCCGCTGACGGTTGCGACCGGCCCGCCGGGCACCGGCAAGAGTCAGCTGGTGGTCGACCTGGTGGCCACCGCGGTGTGCGCGGGCGAAACGGTACTTGTGGCATCCACCAACAACAAAGCGGTCGACGAAGTGTGGAGTCGTTGCGAGAAGCTGATTCCTGGCACGGTGATCCGAACGGGCAGTCAGGCCTATCAGGCGAACCAACAGGCGGGTCTCGACCACCTCGCCGGTCTCCGACCCGCCGTCCAGTCGATGTCGACACTGACGGTCATGGTCGATGCCGCCAC
>NZ_JBHWZY010001016.1:0-2212 GCF_042727815.1 Nocardia sp. NPDC060220 | reverse complement strand
CCCGCGACGATGGCAGGCCAGCTCGACCGGCTGCTCGACGAGACCAAGCGCAAGAACGTGATCCTGCAGGTACTTCCGTTCGACGCGGGCGCGCACCCCGGCATGGCGGGCTCGTTCACGCTGCTCGACTTCCGCAATCCCGTCGACCCCGAACTGGTGTACGTGGAGAGTATGTCCGTGCACGATCTGGTCGAGGGGCACTCGGAGATCCGGCGATTCGGCGTGATCTTCGACCAGCTGCGGGCGATGGCGTTGAGTCCCCGCGATTCGGCCAAGCTGATCACCGAGGCACGGGACGCGATCACCCGGTCCGCGTCCGCTCAGTAGCGGCTGGCCCGGCGGAAACCGATCGCGGCCGGTAGGGCGAAGATCGCGATCGCGCCGAGCGACCACGCCAGGGTGGCCAGCAGCGGGCCACGCACCGGCCCGCCGAGCGAGAGGCCGCGCATGGTGTCGATGGCGTGCGTGAGCGGGTTGTGCTCCACGATCGGGCGCGCCCAACCGGGATAGGCGGCGAGCGGGACGAATCCGGTGCTGAAGAACATCAGCAACGACGAGCCCAGCGAAACAACCTCCACCAGTGCGGCTCTAGCCGTGTACACCGCCAGAGCGGTGACCATCGTCGCGAAGCCGAGTCCGTACAGCACCGGGATGGCGAACAGGGCGATCGCGGCGGGCAGGCCCTGGGTGAAGCGGAATCCGAGCGCGATGCCGACCGCGAAGATCACCATGGTGCACACCAGGATCCGGACGCCTTCGGCCAGGACGCGCGACAGCAGACCCGAGGCGCGATGGACCGGCAGTACCCAGAATCGGGAGAGCAGTCCCTCGTCGCGCTCGCGGCCCAGGGTGACCGCTCCGGCCAGGGAACCCGACATGACCCCGACCAGTGCGACCATCGGGACCGACCCGTAGAGGGCGTCGGCGCCCGCGAACGACGACACCTGTTTGCCCAGTACGGCATTGAGCATCACCAGCAACAACGCGGGGAAGAGCAGGGCCTGCATCACGGTCAACGGGTCTCGACCCCAGCGAGTCAGCAGACGCCGGGTCTGGATCACGGTCTGCGGTAGCAGCATTCGCAACGACTCGCTGTGCCGCGCGAGGGCGGGCAGGGGAAGGGTTGTCATGCGGCCCGCCGGGCGGCATGGCGCCAGGACAGACCGCCGCAGACCACCAGGATGCCGAGCGCCCAGGCCAGACCGGGGCCCAGCGTCGCGAGGTCGACGGTGCCCGCGTCGCCGGTGGAATCGCCCGCCAGCGCGCGCAGGCCGTCAACGAACTGGGAGACGGGCTGATTGCGGGCGAAACCCTGGATCCAGCCGGGAAATTGGCTCGCGGGCGCGAAGCCGGTGGACACCATGCCGAAGATCAGCTGGGGCAGGACGAGGATCTGGGTGGTGGCCTCGGGACTGGCGGACACGCTGCCGAGCAGATCGGCGCCGCAGCTCAGGGCCGTCGCGATCAGCAGCGAGAACGCGAGGAAGCCGACTGTGTGCCACCAGCTTCCGTAGAACCGGAACCCGATGACGGCGCCGCAGACGAGCGCGGCGCCGACCGCGATCACCGCGCGGTGGGCGGCCGCGGTGATCCTGGCCGCGAACGGGACCCAGCGTGGCATCGGCAGGGTCGCGAACCGGACGTCGAGGCCGTCACGGGCATCGGTGGCGGCACGGAACGCGGCCGAGATGGCGCAGAACGCCACGGCCTGCATGACGATCATCGGCATCAGGAACTGGGCGTAGCTGCTCAGGCCGTGCCCGTAGACGGTCATCACAAGGTTGAGCGGGACGTAGAAACCGAGGGTGAACACCGCGGGGGCGAGCAGGGCGGTGAGGATCTCACCGGTGCGCCATGCCGGACGGATCAGCCGTCGCGCGAGCACCCACCACTGGGTGAACGCCACCGTCGGCGCGCGGTCGGGCGTGAGCTCGTCGGCGGTCGGCACGCCCCCATCGTGGTCGATGCGCGCGGTGGTGCCGGGGAACCCGGTCAGCATGTCGTGCGCGCGGAGGGCGGGGCGGTCGCGAGGATGCGGGCGATTTCGGGGAGGACGTCGGGTGCGGTGAGGTCGCGCGGGGTGGCGTCGAGGACGAAGCCGGTGACCGCACCCTCGACGTAGGGGCGCCACCGGCGAACTGTGGCACCGGGGTCGAGGCGATCGGTGCCGCCGGGCTCCCGGCCCGGGATGCACACGGTGAGGTCGCCGAGG
>NZ_JBHWZY010001015.1:0-2217 GCF_042727815.1 Nocardia sp. NPDC060220 | reverse complement strand
GCCCTACGCCCGCTCGACGCCGCTGTTCTACTACAACAAGGACGTCTGGGCGAAGGCCGGACTGCCCGACCGCGGCCCGAACTCCTGGCAGGAATTCGACGAGTGGGGCCCGAAGCTGCAGTCGCTCGTCGGCGCCGACAAGTTCGCGCACGCCTGGGGTGACGCGAAGAACTACCTGGGCTGGACCTTCCAGGGCCCGAACTGGACCTTCGGCGGCGCCTACTCCGATCAGTGGAAGCTGAAGTTCACCGATCCGGGTTCGATCGCCGCGGCCACGTACCTGCGCGACTCGATCAACGTCAAGAAGTACGCCGCGATCCGCCCGCAGATCGCGGTCGACTTCGGCACCGGCGTCGCGGCCTCGACCATCGCCTCCACCGGCGACCTCAAGGGCATCAAGAAGAACGCCGACGGCAAGTTCGAGGTCGGCACCGCGTTCCTGCCGCACCCGAACGGTCCCGGCGTCACCACCGGCGGCGCCGGTCTGGCGATTCCGTCGCGGATCTCGGACACGCGAAAGGTCAACGCGCTCAAGTTTATCGAGTTCATCACCAATGCGGCCAACACGGCGTACTTCACGCAGAACACGGGCTATATGCCGGTGCGCAAGTCGGCCGTGACCGACCCCAGCGAGATCGACTTCCTGGCGAAGAACCCCAACTCCAAGGTCGCCATCGACCAGCTCTCGGTAGCGAAGTCGCAGGACTACGCGCGCGTGTTCGTGCCCGGCGCCGATCAGATCATCGGTACCGGCTACGAGCAGATCGGTCTCCAGAACGCCGATCCGGCAACAGTTCTCGCGAAGGTGGCCGCCGACGTGCAGGCGATCATCGACCGGCAGATCACGCCCAAGCTGCCCAAGTAGTTCCCCCACGGGCCGGTGGTTCGTTGTGACCACCGGCCCGTTTCGCTTTCCCCGCTAGGAGAATTCGCCATGGCGACAGTGCAGTTCGACGGTGTGACCCATCGCTATCCCGGCGCCGACGCCCCCGCCGTCGACGCACTCGACATCGACATCGCCGATGGTGAATTCCTCGTGCTGGTCGGCCCATCGGGCTGCGGCAAGTCGACCAGTCTGCGGATGCTGGCCGGACTCGAATCCGTCGAGGCGGGCACGATTCGGATCGGTGAGCGCGATGTCACCGACCTGCCGCCGCGCGCCCGCGACGTGGCGATGGTGTTCCAGAGCTACGCGCTCTACCCGAACATGACCGTCGCCGAGAACATGGGCTTCGCGCTGCGCAACGCGGGAATGTCGAAGTCCGACACCTTGGTTCGGGTGAAGGAAGCCGCGGCGATGCTCGAACTCGAGCCGCTGCTCGACCGCAAACCGGCCAAGCTCTCCGGCGGCCAGCGTCAGCGCGTGGCCATGGGCCGGGCCATCGTGCGCCGCCCCCAGGTGTTCTGCATGGACGAGCCGCTGTCCAACCTGGACGCGAAGTTGCGGGTGAGCACCCGATCCCAGATCGCCGCGTTGCAGCAGCGACTCGGCACGACCACCGTCTACGTCACCCACGACCAGGTGGAGGCGATGACGATGGGGCACCGTGTCGCGGTGCTGCGCGACGGAAGGTTGCAGCAGATCGCGTCTCCGCGTGAGCTGTACGACAATCCGCTGAACACCTTCGTCGCCGGGTTCATCGGCTCGCCCGGCATGAACCTGCTCGAAGCGCCCGTCGTCGACGGCGAGGCGGTGCTCGACGGTCTGCGAATCCCGTTGCCTCGCACTGTTTCCGGTACGCGCGTCGTTCTAGGCATCCGCCCCGAATCCTGGGAAGTCACCACCGATCCCGCCGGGATCACCGTCGTCGCCGAACTACTCGAGGAACTCGGCGCCGAATCCTTCGTCTACACCCACGGCGCGGGCACCGACTGGTCCACCCGCTCGGGCAAGATCGTGGTCCGAGTCGATCGCCGGTTCCAGACCACGCTCGGCGAGACCTTGCACCTGCGGCCGAAGCCGGAGGAAGTCTTCTTCTTCGACGCCGGCACCGAACTGCGTTTGCGCTGATCAGGCATTCGGTCAGGCGGTACCGCGACGCGGCCGAGCGGCTTGCGCTAGGACAGGCCCGCCGCTGTGCGTCGGCCGATCGCGGCGTTGAGGGCGTCGAGTTCGGCGAGGATGTCGGTGGCGGCCCAGATTCGGTTTCGTTTGGAGTCGGAGACGACATCGAGGATCCCCACGTCGACGAGTCGTTCGAGGGCACGGTAGGTAGC
>NZ_JBHWZY010001014.1:0-2220 GCF_042727815.1 Nocardia sp. NPDC060220 | reverse complement strand
GTTTTACCGCTGCTCGATGTCCAGTTGCGGACACAGAGTGATGTCATGGGCGAAACGGCCACCGTGCTCTGTGCTGGGAACGAGGTCACTCGCCTGCGCCCGAATGTGGCAAATAATTCGGTGATGTTCGAGAAGTCTGGCTACATCGTCTACCTGAGTTCGGGTACTACAGGAACGCCGAAGCTCGTGCGGCAGGAGCGTCGACGAGGACGCTATCGGGGCGTCGCGGTATTCGATCGCTATGGGGCAGGTCCCGGCCGAGGTCCCCACATCATGGGCAATCCGGTATTCCACCTGGGCACCCTCGGTCCTGCACTGTATGCCCTCCAAGCGGGAAGCACGGTTCATATCCTGGATCGCTGGTCCGCGGAGCAGTTCCTCGAAACTGCTGCCGATACAGGTGCCACGAGCGGGTTCGTTTCGTCGGGCGATCTTCTCGATCTCGTCGAATGCGACAAGCCTGCTACGCCTGACCTCCGTGCGCTACAGCACGGAGGCAGCAGAACTCCGTCGTGGATCAAGCGCGCGGCGATAGAACGGTTCGGCGGTGGCCTGATCGAATACTACGGAACGTCGCATGGACCGGTGTCCGAGATAACAGGGTCGGAGTGGTTGCGTCATCCGGGATCGGTAGGTCGACCGTATTCCGGAATACAGGTTCGGATCATCGGTGAATCGGAGCCCGGTCCGCTCCTGATCACCCATCGCCGTGGAAACGCCGAGACCTCGGCCGAGGAAAATCCAGGGGATATCGGATGGATCGACGACGACGACTATCTCCATGTGATCGGACGAAGCGGAACGCCGGACGCAGTACGGCTGCAACATGAGCTTTCCGAGCTGCTCGGCGTGTCGAACGCAATCGTCGATGAATCTGGAGATGCGCCGGTCGCTGTCATTGAATTATCGTCGCAGGCGCCGCGCCTCCGGATAGAACAAATGCTCGCCGAGAGTCCGTTGGACGTCGAATGTCGGTTCGTCGAACGCGCATCGCTGCCACGCACCCTGTCGCGCAAAGTATCGCGGTTACCAAAATAGATCCAAGCTTGATAATTCTGCTGGAAAACAATTCTCGAAAGGCACGTGGAGTTGACAGACAACCATTACCTGAGCGCAGTTGTCACGGCGACTGAAGTTGTATTGGAGCATCGTGTCCGCCCCGAAGAGAATTTTTTCGATATCGGCGGAGATTCGGTATCCGCCCTGGAACTGGTCGCCGTGTTGGAGTCCGAGCTGCGCATTACCATTCCGCTCCAAGATGTATTTCATTCAACGAGTCTGACTGATATCGCAGCCAGGCTTTCGGCGCGTACGCCGGGACGAGGTTCAACGGTCAAGTGAGCGAGCAAATAGACACCACTCGGTCCGCCGTACCCAGATTCCGGCCTGCGGCGACGACGAAGCGTGGTGGTGACGGGATATTCGGCGCCCCGACCTTTCTCTGCGGTCGCGACCCGCTGCGCAGCTCCCTGGGGCTGCGTGCGCTACGGTGGGGTACTGCGCGAATTCCGCATTTTCCCCAGGTCGGATACGCGGACTGTGGACCTGCCAGTCTTCGAATGATGCTGGCTTCGCGGGGGATCGACGTCTCGCTTCAACAATTGCGGCAGGAAACCAGCAGTGGGCGCAATGGGACGTCCGCGGTATCCCTGCTGAATGTCGCGCGTCGCCATGGGGTCGATGGTCGTGGAGTTCGCACCAGCCTGGCCGGGCTCGAACATCTCAGCCCCGGAGCCATTCTATTCTGGAAACTCAGCCATTTCGTCGTACTGGAGTCCGCGAATCGTGGCGGTGTAACGATCGTCGATCCGGCGGTCGGGCGCCGCAGGATCAGCTGGCGTCAAGCTGACTCCGAATTCACCGGCGTAGCTCTGGAGTTCACCGAGGGCAATTCTTCGGTCGCCCGACCGAGATACCTCGACCGCCGTATCGGTGAGGCTCGCGCGGTTCTCCAACTCTTGCCGCGAACCACTCGTTGGCTGTGGGCTGCCGGCTTGTCGGCGTCGTTGCTCGCGTTCAACCTGATCTTCCCACTACTGCTGGGGCAGGCAGTTTCACACAGCGAAGCATTCGCTGCTGAGAATCTACCCCGATTCGCCATACTGCTACTCACCGTTGTCGGAGGGTACGGTTTGTTGCAGTTTTCAAGGTCACGCCTCATCGTGACAATTCAGAGTTTCGTCGAGTCCCACGTCGGGCATATGGTGGCCGGACATCTGC
>NZ_JBHWZY010001013.1:0-2223 GCF_042727815.1 Nocardia sp. NPDC060220 | reverse complement strand
CACTGAGACTGGTGGGGCGGACAGCCCAGACACCGCAGGAACTGCTCGTCGATTTCGTCGCCACGCGCCATCTGCTCCTGGTGCTCGACAACTGCGAGCACCTGGTGGACACGATCGCCTCGCTGGCCGAATCGCTGCTGCGTGCCGCGCCACGATTGCACATCCTCGCGACCAGCCGGGAGCCGGTCGGCATCGGTGGGGAGGTGGTGGTCCCGGTGCCACCGCTGTCGGTTCCCGGGGCGGAGGGGTCGCCGAGCTTACGCGCGATGTTGCGGTGTGACGCGATCGCACTGTTCGTCGACCGCGCCCGCTCGGCCGTCCCCGGCTTCGAGCTGACCGAAGACAGCAAGATCACCGTCGCCCGCATATGCCGACGACTCGAGGGCCTGCCGCTGCCCATCGAGTTGACCGCGGCCCGGCTGCGGTCGATGTCACCGGAGCAGATCCTGCAACGGCTCACCGATCGATATCGACTGCTCACCGGTGGCGGTCGCGCGACGCCGACCCGTCAACAGACGCTGCGCCAGTGCGTCGATTGGAGCTACGACCTGCTGACCGACCGTGAGCGAGAGCTGTGGGCGCGGGTGACGGTGTTCGCGGGCGGCTTCGAATTGGATGCCGCAGAGGCGATCTGCGGTGCCGGACTCGATCCCGGCGAGGTACTCGACCTGGTGGGTTCGCTGGTGGACAAGTCGGTCCTGATCCGTGCGAGCCGCGGTGACGGCGGCGTCCGGTACCGGATGCTCGAAACGCTGCGCGAGTACGGCCGGGAACGGTTGCGCGGTAGCGGTGACGAGAAGGAATTGCAGCGCCGCCACCGGGACTGGTTCGAACGCTTGGCGTTGCGGGCGTACACCGAATGGGCGGGGCCGAAGCAGCTGGAATGGATCGATCGGCTGCACCGGGAACAGCCGAATCTGCGTGAGGCGATGGAGTTCTGCCTGGCCGAGCCCGACGAGGCGGAATCGGCCGAACGGATTGCGGTTGCCCTCTACGAGTTCTGGGTCGCGCGGCAGCGGGTCAGCGAGGCCCGATATTGGCTCGGTCGGGTGTTGGAGAGAACGAGCGGGGCCACGTTGGCACACATCGCGGCACTGTGCGCGGACACAGTGCTGGCCGCGATGCAGACAGACATCCAGTCCGGGTCCGAGCGAATCGAACAGGCGCGTTCGTCGGCCGAGGGCAGCGATGACGAGTTGTTGTGCGCGTATGTCGACGGCGCACATGGCTTGCTGTCGTTGTTCTCCGGCGATCTCACCGATGCGAGGACACGGCTCGCGCGGGCAGTGCCGGTGTTCGAGGCGTCCGGTGATGTCTTGCATCAGGTATCGAGCTTGCTCGGCCTCGGCGTCGCGTGCGGTCTGCTGCAGGAAACGGACCTCGCCACGGCGTGCAACGAGCAGGCGCTGGCGCTCGCCACAGCGCACGGCGAGTCGGTCTACCGGTCCTACGCGGTCGCGCAGCTCGCCTTTGCCACGGTCGAGCGCGGTGACCTCGAGCGCGGATCGGTGCTGGTCAAGGAGAGTCTGCGGGTTTCCTGGATGATCGAGGATTGGCCGGGTGTCGCGAGCTGTCTGGCGACCCTGGCCTTTGTCGCGGCTGCACAGCGCCGGGCGCAGCGGGCTGCTGTGCTCGTCGGGGCGGCCATGGCGGTCGGCGAATCCGTGGGCAGCCAGGCGGTCAGTATTCTCGAGATGTTCGGCCACCACACCCAGGCGCAGCAGGACGCCACTCGCGCGCTCGGCCCGCGCGCCTTCGAGGCGGCGATGCGCCAGGGCCACGATCTCGATATCGACGCGGTGCTCGCCTACGCCCTCGAGGAGGATTCGTCCGCGGCGGCGGAGGTTCCTGCCGCGGTGGACGTACTCACCCGCCGCGAGAAGCAGATAGCCGAACTCATCGCGCAGGGCCTGACCAACCGGGCCATCGCGGAGAAGCTCGTTATCTCGCAGCGCACTGCGGCGGGGCATGTCGAGCACATCCTGAGCAAACTGCACTGCGCGACTCGCGCGCAGGTCGCGGCGTGGGTGGTCGCTCACCATCGAGAGTAGGCATCAATGGCGATCCGGTCGGATCGAGTGACCATCGCGGCAACGCGGATCTCGGGTGCGATGGCGCGAGGACCGGCGACATGGTCTGCCGGGTGATGGTGTCGTTGTTCGCCGGGTAGCAGGACGACCGGATTCGGGTGGCGGCACGGCCAGTCGTCGCCGATCTGCAACC
>NZ_JBHWZY010001012.1:0-2227 GCF_042727815.1 Nocardia sp. NPDC060220 | reverse complement strand
ATTACTGCACTCCCGACCTGGTCATCCTCCCTGACACCTGGGACACCGACGATGACTGGCTCGCCGACCCCCTCGATGTCGAACTCGCCGTCGAGGTGATCTCGAAGTCGGAGCGGGCGGCGCAGATCAACGGCAAGAACGGCTGGTACGCCGCGGCGGGCGTGCGCGCCCTGCTCGTCATCGACCCTCGCGTCGGCCGCTGGGCATTGTTCGCCGGTCCCGCCGCAGGCGGCTACGCCGAACTGATCGAAGGCATATATGGCGACCCGATCAGCCTCCTCGATCCCCTGGGGTTGTCCCTCGACACTGCCTGCCTGCCCCGATACGACGAGTAGCCGCGCACGACCCCTGACCAGATCGGTCAGGCCGCGATTGCAGGATCCATACGAAGGCTGTGCGCGAGTTTGCTCGCGAGCCACTGAACTTCCCGCACAGGATGTTCGAGTGGCATCCATGTGGTTCGCGGTCGACGACAACCCGCGCCGGAACCGGGTGCGAGAATTCGCGCGACCTGCGCTGTGGATCCGCGCCCTCCAGTGCGCTGATGGGTCTGTCTCGCGACCCTGCCGACCTGCGCTGATCGCGTCGCGAGTAATCCGGATGAATCGCGTCAACCCCATCCCATAGGATTTACGCAGCACCGATGCGGGATGGCAATGACGCGCCCGCGAACCGATCCCCAGGGGAGAGTCGAGAAGATCGTGGCCGACGACAACAGTGGAGTCGAGCAAAACGCCTCTTTGACCGAGGAGGCACTCGCGGCAGCGGCGGCGGAGGCCGAGAAGGCGTTTGCCGCGGCGGCCGATCTGGATGCGCTGGCGGTCGCCAAGACCGACTTCATCGGCGGTAAGTCGCCGATCGCGCTCGCGCAGCGCGGTCTGGGCAGTGTGCCCAAGGAGGAGAAGGCCGAGGCCGGTAAGCGGGTCAACGTCGCGCGTAAGCGGGTATCGGACGCGTTCGAGGCGCGCCGTGCCGCGCTCTTGGCCGAGCGCGATCAGGCGGTGCTCATCTCCGAGAAGATCGACGTCACGCTGCCCGCCCGTCGTCGGCCCGTGGGTGCCCGGCACCCGATCACCGTCATCTCCGAGCAGATCGCCGACTTCTTCGTCGGCATGGGCTGGGAGGTCGCCGAGGGTCCCGAGGTGGAGACCGAGCACTTCAACTTCGACGCGCTGAATTTCCTGCCCGACCACCCGGCGCGCACCATGCAGGACACCTTCCACATCGCCCCCGAGGGTTCGCGCCAGGTGCTGCGCACGCACACCTCACCGGTGCAGGTGCGGTCCATGCTGGAGCGCGAGGTGCCGATCTACGTCGCGTGCCCCGGTCGCACCTTCCGCACCGACGAGCTCGACGCCACCCACACCCCGGTGTTCTCGCAGGTGGAGGGTTTGGCGATCGACAAGGGCCTGACCATGGCGCACCTGCGCGGTGTCCTCGACGCGTTCGCCCAGGCCATGTTCGGCCCCGAGACCCGTACTCGCATGCGCCCCAACTACTTCCCCTTCACCGAGCCGTCGGCCGAGGTCGACGTGTGGTTCCCGAACAAGAAGGGCGGCGCGGGCTGGATCGAGTGGGGCGGCTGCGGCATGGTCAACCCGAAGGTCCTGATCGCCAGCGGCATCGATCCCGAGGTGTATTCCGGGTTCGCGTTCGGCATGGGCATGGAGCGCACCCTGCAGTTCCAGACCACCATCGCCGACATGCGCGACATCGTCGAGGGTGACGTGCGGTTCACCCTGCCCTTCGGTATCCGGTCTTAGAGAGAGAGCGAAACGTCAAGTGCGAGTAGCACAGTCCTGGCTGACCGAGATCCTGCAGCGCACCACCCCCGAGTGGTCGGTGTCGGCGGAAGAGCTCGACGCGGGCTTCGTCCGGGTGGGTTTGGAAGTCGAAGAGGTCGACAAGCTCGAGCCGATCGGCGGCAGTATCGACAAGCCGCTGGTCGTCGGCCGCGTCGCCGAGATCACCGAACTGACCGAGTTCAAGAAGCCGATCCGCTTCTGCAAGGTCGACGTCGGCAACCCCGAGTTGCAGGAAATCGTCTGTGGCGCGCGCAATTTCGCGGTCGGCGACCTCGTTGTGGTCGTGCTGCCCGGTGGCGTGCTGCCCGGCGGGTTCACGATCTCCTCGCGCAAGACCTACGGTCACACCTCCAACGGCATGATCTGCTCGGTCGCCGAACTCGGCATCGGCAAGGATCACGACGGCATCTTGGTGCTCGAGC
>NZ_JBHWZY010001011.1:0-2241 GCF_042727815.1 Nocardia sp. NPDC060220 | reverse complement strand
CGCGACGCACCTCGAGCATGTGGTGCAACCGATCTCGGCCGGCTTCTGCGTACCGGTGTTCGCGCTGTTCGCCTCCGGTGTGCCGCTCGACGGCGCAGTGTTCGGATCGCTGTTCACCGACCGGCTCGCGCTGGCGATCATCCTCGGGCTCTTGCTCGGCAAAACCATCGGAATCTTCGGTGTGAGCTGGGTCGTTATCAAACTCGGCTGGGCGAAACGCCCAGCCGGACTGGAGTATCGCGACATGTTCGCCCTGTCGGTACTCGGCGCGATCGGGTTCACCGTTAGCCTTCTCGTGGCGGAACTCGCGCTCGCCGACGTCGGCGACGATGCCATCGATCTTGCCAAGGCCGCCGTTCTGGTGACCTCGATGGCAGCATCGCTGATCGGATCGGCGCTACTGTTGCGCCGAGGACGTGTGCACCAGGCGCGCCGCGATGCAGACCAGTTACCACAGGGAGAAGGGTCGACGAAGTGAGTTACACCCAAGGCGGAAATGACGGTCGGACGGTCACTTCGATCCCGTTGACCGACGCCAATCCGCCCGGATCGGCGAGCATCGGCAGCCTCGTGCGCGATGCCACCGAGCAGATGTCGACACTGGTGCGCGCCGAGGTGGCGCTGGCCAAGGCCGAGGTCACCGGTGAGATCAAGAAGGGCCTCACCGGCAGCGTCTTCTTCATCCTCGCGCTGACAGTGCTGCTGTTCAGCTCGTTCTTTTTCTTCTTCTTCCTCGCCGAGCTGCTCGACATGTGGCTGTGGCGCTGGGCCGCGTTCCTGATCGTGTTCCTGCTGATGGTGCTCACCACTGTCCTGCTGGCCTTGCTCGGCTGGCTCAAGGTACGGAAGGTGCGCGCGCCGGAGAAGACGATCGGTTCGCTCAAGCAGGCCGCCGAGGTGCTGCCCGCCGCGTTCACCCACCGCGACGCGGCCGACGCGCACGCGGCCATCGGATCCAGTGGTGCGGGCGCCACGTCGCTGGAGAAGTCGAGCAACCGATGACGCGCCGGGCGGGCCCGGTCGCAACAGCCGGACCCGCCCACTAGGCTCGATCGGCGTGTCGTCCAATTCATTCCCGGATCCCTCCAGCGTCCGTTTCGACGGACCGTGGACCCACCGGGACGTGCACGCCAACGGAATCCGCTTCCACGTCGTCGAAGCAGACGTCGCCGAAACCGACGGTGCGGACCGCCCCGAGGCGCCCCTGGTGCTGCTGCTGCACGGTTTCGCCGATTTCTGGTGGTCGTGGCGGCATCAGCTGACCGCGCTGGCCGGCCACGGGTATCGCACCGTCGCCGTCGACCTGCGCGGCTACGGCGATACCGACAAACCACCGCGTGGCTACGACGGCTGGACCCTCGCAGGCGACATCGCCGGCCTGGTCCGGGCGCTCGGGCACACCGAGGCCACGCTCGTCGGCCACGCCGAGGGCGGACTGGTCTGCTGGGCCACCGCGGTGCTGCATCCGCGACTGGTCCGCTCGATCGCGCTGGTCAGCTCGCCGCATCCCGCCGCGCTCAAGAGCGCCGTGCTGCGGGATCCGGCCCAACGGGCGACCTGGCTGCCCGATTTCCTGCGGTATCAGCTGCCGCGCTATCCCGAAAACCTGCTCACCCGACGTGGTGGCGCCGAGGTGGAGCGCCTGCTGCATGATCGGGTCGGTGAATCCTGGTCGCGCACTGCGGAATTCGTCGAGACCGCGTCGCGGATGCGGCATGCCATCCGGATACCGGGGGCCGCGCACAGTGCGCTGGAGTATCAGCGCTGGGCGTTTCGCAGTCAGTGGCGACCGGACGGTAAGCGGTTCATGGCCACGATGCGCACCCCGATCGACATCCCGGTGCTGATGCTGCGCGGCGAGCACGACTCGTATCTGCTCGACGCCACGTTCCGGCGCGGGGAGTCGTTATCGCCCCATCGGACGCTGGTCTCGATTCCGCGTGCGGGGCACTACGCCCATCAGGAGAACCCCAGCAGGGTCAACGAGGCGCTGACCGCGCACTGGCGCGAGCAGAACGGTGTGAACGGGTCGCCGCCGCACGACGACTTGGTTTCGCCGTAGTTTCGGAGCGCCGGCGCGCTCGAAATGGGTCTGGCCTTTGGGTAGGGACGTATCGGGTTCGACCGGGTCCGGGTTAGTTGGAGGCTGTGTTTTTGGAGCGCTGGCGCGCTCGAGCGGGGCCCTGGAGGCCCCGATCTTCCCTCCCTACGGGTACTCCTTCGTCGCACCCTTCGGTCAGT
>NZ_JBHWZY010001010.1:0-2242 GCF_042727815.1 Nocardia sp. NPDC060220 | reverse complement strand
CCTTCATCGAGGAATACGACCTGCCGGTGCGAATCGGCGGTCACCTGAAGGTCAGCCCCGACACCCTGTTGAGCCGGGTCGAGATCCGCCGTATGGCGTATGTCGAGCGCCTGGCGACCGTTCTCGGTCGTGAGGTGTGGAAGAACGCGGGCAGCCCTGAGGTCGACAACGACCGTCTCGGCGTCGCGATCGGCACCGGACTCGGCGGCGGCGACGCCCTGATCGACTCGGTCGACAAGCTGAAGAACGGCGGCTATCGCAAGATCTCGCCGCTGGCTGTTCAGATGGTCATGCCGAACGGTCCGTCGGCGGTCGTCGGTCTCGAGCTGAAGGCCAGGGCGGGAGTGGTCACTCCGGTCTCGGCGTGCTCGTCGGGTTCGGAGGCCATCGCCAACGCGTGGCGGATGATCGTGATGGGTGACGCCGACATCGTCGTCACCGGTGGTGTCGAGGGCTTCATCGACTCGGTGCCGATCGCGGCGTTCTCCATGATGCGCGCGATGAGTACCCGCAACGACGATCCGAAGGGTGCTTCGCGTCCCTTCGACAAGGATCGCGACGGTTTCGTCTTCGGTGAGGCCGGCGCGCTCATGGTCATCGAGACCGAAGAGCACGCCAAGGCGCGCGGTGCCACCATCCACGCTCGTCTGCTGGGTGCCGGTATCACCTCCGACGGGTTCCACCTGGTCGCTCCCGATCCCGAGGGCACCGGTGCGGCCAGGGCGATGACTCGCGCGATGCAGACCGCTGGTCTGACCAAGAGCGACATCACCCACATCAACGCCCACGCGACCGCGACGCCCATCGGTGACTCCGCCGAGGCGAACGCGATCCACAAGGCGATCGGTAAGCACGCTTCGGTGTACGCGCCGAAGTCGGCACTGGGTCACTCGATCGGCGCCGTGGGCGCCCTGGAGTCGATCCTCACCGTGCTCGCGATCCGGGACGGCATTGTTCCGCCGACACTGAACCTGGACAACCAGGATCCGGAGATCGATCTCGATGTTGTGCACGGGGAAGCCCGTCGCCAGGAAATCGAGTACGCGATCAACAATTCCTTCGGTTTCGGTGGGCACAACGTCGCGCTCGCCTTCGGTCGGGCATAAAGCCGCCGACTGCATTCCGATCCCCGGTGGGGGTCGTGCCAACTGAATGGTTCGACTCCCACCGGCGGTTCGCCACAGCAGCCGCCGCCGCGGCAATCTTTACGAAGGAGTGAGCGCGATGACCATCATTGCTCCCGCGTTTCAAGACACCACCACCGATCCGCGCGACCCACTGGGTCGGCTCCAGCGCTTCTTCGACCCCGGCACCGTCCTGCCGCTGCATCCGCGTGACCGCTCCGGCGTGCTCGCCGCGATCGGCGAGGTCGACGGGGTCCGCACCGTGGCCTATTGCTCCGACGCGACCGTCATGGGCGGCGCGATGGGCGTCGAGGGCTGCAAGCACATCGTCGACGCGATCGACACCGCGATCGAATCCTCCATCCCCGTCGTCGGGCTGTGGCACTCCGGTGGTGCGCGCCTGGCCGAGGGTGTCGAGGCGCTGCACGCGGTAGGCCTGGTCTTCGAGGCCATGGTTCGCGCGTCCGGTCTCGTTCCTCAGATTTCGGTGGTCCTCGGCTTCGCCGCCGGTGGTGCCGCCTATGGTCCCGCGCTGACCGATGTGGTGATCATGGCGCCGGAGGGCCGCGTGTTCGTCACCGGACCCGACGTGGTGCGCTCGGTGACCGGCGAGAACGTCGACATGGCGACCCTCGGTGGTCCCACCACACACTTCAAGAAGTCCGGCGTCTGCCATATCGCCGCCGATGACGAGGCCGACGCCATGCACCGCGCGCGCCGGCTGGTGTCGATGTTCGCCGAGCAGGGCGAGTTCGACCTGGTCGCGGCCGAGCACGGCGATGTCGATCTCAAGGCGATGCTGCCGGAGTCGGCCAAGCGCGCCTACGACGTGAAGCCGATCGTGCACGAGCTGCTCGACAACGTCGACGGTGAGTCCTCCTTCGAGGAACTCCAGGGTGGTTACGCCCGCAGCATGGTCACCGGTCTCGGTCGGCTCGGCGGTCGCACCGTCGGCGTCCTGGCCAACAACCCGCTGCGCCTCGGTGGCTGCCTCAACTCCGAAAGTGCCGAGAAGGCTTCACGTTTCGTGCGACTGTGCGACGCGTTCGGCATCCCGCTGGTCGTGGTCACCGACGTTCCCGGCTACCTTCCCGGTGTCGGCCAGGAACTCGAGGGGG
>NZ_JBHWZY010001009.1:0-2246 GCF_042727815.1 Nocardia sp. NPDC060220 | reverse complement strand
GATGCCCGCGTCGCCGTGGGCGTGCGCGGCCACGTGCACCCCGGCCCGATGCGCCTCGTCGACGATCGCGGCCAGTTCCTCGTCGGAGTACTGCTGCGCTCCGGCGACGGTGCCGTGCGACATCACCCCGCCCGATGCCGAGATCTTGATGACCTCGGCGCCGTATTTGATCTGGTAGCGCACGGATTCGCGGACCTGCGGCACGCCGTTGGCGCGGCCCTCCTCCACCGTGATCGGCATGATGTGCGGCGCCAGACGCTGAAACATCGTCGGATCGAGGTGACCGCCGGTCGGGGTGATGGCGTGCCCGGCCGCGACGATGCGCGGGCCCTCCAGCCAGCCCTGTTCGATCGCGCGGTGCAGATCCACATCGAGCAGATAGCCGCCGGTCTTCACCATCAGGCCGAGGTTGCGTACGGTGGTGAAGCCGGCGTGCAGGGTGACGCGCGCGTTCACCGAGGCCCGCAGTGTCCGATAGACCGGATCGTCCTGCACACCGTGCATCGGGTTGGGCAATCCCGAGGGATTGTCGGGCCCGCCGATGAGCAGGTTGACCTCCATGTCCATCAATCCGGGCAGCAGCGTGAGCGCACCGAGATCGATGACCTGCGCGTCGACGGGCACCTCGACCGGGTTGATCGCGGTGATCCGGTTGTCGTCGACGACGATCACCGCCTGCGTGTGCCGCTGCCCGGTCTCGACGTCGACCCAGGCCGCGGCTCGCAACACGATGGACCGGCCGCTCACAGGGCGGGCTCGATCACACAGGTCAACGACGCCGACCCGGTGTCCGGGATGCGCGGCTGTCGCCACACCTCGATGGGAAACGACACCTGGATCATCGAATACAGCAGGTACATCAGGTTTTTGGCGTCCTCGGGCATGTCGTCGATCGAGAACTTGTCGCAGTAGGTGAGCGCGTCCTCGGCCCGTGCGGCGATCGCGTCGTAGAACCGCTGCATGTCGGGCATCGTGGAGCCCAAGCGCTGGTCGTAGCGTTGGGTTTCGTCAGCCAGACACCATTTCTCGGCGAACTGCTCGAGATCGCCGAATTCGATCGGCAGTAGCTGCGCGCTCACCGCTTGGCCTCCGTACGTTCGCGCTGATAGTCGCCGACCCAGTCCGCGGCGACCTTGTGCAGGTGCCGGAGCAGGATCTCCTGGTCGTTGAGCTGGAATGTCGTCACCGCGCGCGACTCGAGCATGAGCTGGGTCGCTTCCAGCGTCGAAGAGTCCTGCAGCCCATATTCTTTGAAGGTGACCGCCGCCATTTCGCGGGCGACGCGATCGCGGGGGGTACGGGCGGGGGTGAAGTACAGGTTGCCCTCGAAAATGTGAGTGTTGTGCGAGGTCGGCCAGTACTGGTAGGTGAGATACCAGCCGCCGGACCAGATGAGAATCGTGAAATTCGGCCACAGCTGGAACGAATCCAGCCCCCATGGGTCACAGCCCGCGGGGTTGAGCCCGGCCGGCATCGCACCGAGATCGGGCACGTCCCAGGGGCCGAACAGGCCACTGCGGGTGATGTCCTCCATAGGTTTACGCATCGACGCGTCGAGTTCCCAGGTCACCACCCCGGAGGTGCTGACCAGCCGGTGCGGCCCGTCGAGCTGGTAGTGCGGTGCTTCGAATCCCGCCTGCTGGGCGGCCACGGAGAAATTGTCGGGCGTCTGCTTTCCGTGCAGAATCGGCGCGTGGTAGAACTCCTGGAACGCGTCCAGGTAGAGCTTCCAATTGGCGCCGACCTCGGCCTTGTAGGAATAGCGTTCGGTCAGCTGGTCGAACGGGTATCCCTCGAGACCGGTCACCATCGGGCCCAGGAACTCGCGCAGCGTCTGACGTGGTTGCGCGGCGAGATTGACGAAGATGAACCCCGACCAGACCTCGCAGTGCACGCGCGCGAGCCCGAGACTGTCCTTGTCCAGGTCGAAGAACTCGCTCTCCTGCTGAACGAAGGTCAGCGCGCCGTCGAGGCCGTAGCGCCAGCCGTGGTATTTGCAGGTGAACTGGCGGCAGGTGCCGGAGGTCTCCTCGCGGGGAAACTCGTTCCACACCAGCTTGTTTCCGCGATGCCGACAGATGTTGTGAAAGGCGTTGACACTGCCGTCGCGATCGCGGACCAGGATGATCGAGGAGTGCGCGGCGTGGATCTCCTTGGTGAAATAGCTGCCGGTGCGTGGCAGCTGTTCGATACGACCGACATTGAGCCAGGCGCGTTTGAAGATCGCGTCGCGCTCGAGTTCGAAG
>NZ_JBHWZY010001008.1:0-2250 GCF_042727815.1 Nocardia sp. NPDC060220 | reverse complement strand
AAGCTGCCCAGCGAGCCCAGCACGAAGATCACGATCATCGCGCTCAGCACGCCCCACGCGAGTGCCGCGTACTTGGGCAGTGCGCCGAACAACAGCATCGCGATGGCGGTGACCACCCAGACCGCGGGCAGTTGTACCGCGACCGCGCCCAAGGATTCGCCGACCTTGCCGGGGAGGTCGCCGTCTGTCGCACCCCAGACGATGCCGATCGCCAGGCCCGCGGTCAGCAGGGCCACGGCGGGTCCGCCGATCGCGAACAGCAGGTGGCTCGACGCGTAGCGCACGCGGCTCACCGCGGCGGCCAGGACCGTCTCCGCGCGCCCGGAGTTCTCCTCCTCGTGCAATCGCAGCAGCGCCGACACGGAGTAGGCGGCGGCCGCGGCGGCCAGCATGGTGACGGCGTAGGCGATGAACGACTTCTCCAGATCGGCCGACCCGCCCATCGAGGTGACCACGTCCTGCAGGGTGCCGCTGTCGTCGAGCATGCCGCCGATGCTGTTGACCGCACCGCCGATGAGCAGACCGTAGAGGGCGAAACCGGTCGTCCAGGCGAGCAGCGAACCTCGCTGCAGCCGCCAGGCCAGACCCACCGGACCCGACAGCGCGGTGCCCGCGACGGCCGGTCCGGGTCGGTCGGCCAGCAATCCCGCGCCGATATCGCGTGTCCGCAGCAACCGATAGGCGAGCAGCGTCGCACCGGTGGCGAGGGCGGCCATCGGTACGAGCACCCACCAGCGTTCGTCGGCGAACGGGCGGATCTGCAGGCACCACCCCAGCGGCGAAAACCAGGACAGCACACCGTTTCCCGCATCGCCGACCGCACGTACCGCGAACGCCGCGCCCAGTGCGCCCAGCGCGATGCCACGGGCAAGCCGCGCGCCGGTGCTGACCTGCGCGGCGACGGCGGCCACCGCACCCCAGACCACACCGGAGCCGGCGAGTGCGGCGCCGAAGGCGACCGACCCTCCGGCAGGCAGATCGGTGGCCATCAGTGAAGCGGCACAGACGATTCCGGCAACCGCCGAAGCACCGTAGGTGAGCAGGAGTGCTCCGGTGAGGCCGGCGAAGCGGCCGATGCTGGTGGCGCCGACCAGTTCCGCGCGCCCGGTCTCCTCCTCGACCCTGGTGTGGCGGATGACCGTGAGTACCGCGGCGATCGCGATCATCGCGTACATCGCCCCGGCCTTCCAGGTGCCGATGGAACCGAGTGCCGAGCTGAAAACGGGTCCGTACATGGCGATCAGCGCGGGGCTGGCCGCCGTGGTCGCCGCGAAGTGGTCGAGTTGTTCTCCGGTGGTGTAGATGTCCTTGATCGACACGATCTGCAGCGCGGGCATCAGCCCGATCAGCAGCGACCACAGCGGCGCGACCACCCGGTCGCGGCGCAGATACAGGCGCAGCATCTGGCCGGTGCCGGCGAATTCGCCTGCGGTGCGGGCAGTTCCGGCGAAACGGGGGAGAGCGGCTGTCGCAGTCATGCCCGCACCTTCTCCGCGGTCTCGGCGTCGTCGACGTGGTAGTGGCGAAGGAACAGATCCTCTAGCGTCGGTGGTGCGCTGGTCAGGCTACGGACCCCCGCGTCGCCGAGTACCCGGATCAGTGCGCCGAGGTGGTCGGCGTCGACCTGGCAGCGCAGGGTCGAACCGTCTCGTTCGACATCGCCGACCCCGGGCATCGTGCTCAGATCGCCGGGATCGCCGATCAGGTCGGCGGTGATGGCAGTGCGGCTCAGATGGCGCAGGTCGTTGAGCGAACCGGATTCGACGGTACGCCCGGCGCGGATGATGGTGACCCGGTCGCACAAGTGCTCGACCTCGGACAGGATGTGGCTCGACAGCAGCACCGTCGCGCCACGGGCGGCGGCATCGCGCACGCAGTCCTGGAAGACCTGCTCCATCAGTGGGTCCAGACCCGAGGTGGGCTCGTCGAGGATCAGCAGATCCGCGTTCGCCGAA
Organism: Nocardia sp. NPDC060220; assembly: GCF_042727815.1. Taxonomy (NCBI): domain Bacteria; kingdom Bacillati; phylum Actinomycetota; class Actinomycetes; order Mycobacteriales; family Nocardiaceae; genus Nocardia; species Nocardia sp. NPDC060220. The sequence goes on along the minus strand of NZ_JBHWZY010001008.1, from coordinate 295 downwards.
AAGGCCGACACCAGTGCGACTTTCTGCCGGTTGCCCTTGGAATAGGTGCGCGCCTTCTTGGTGGGGTCGAGTTCGAAGCGTTCGATCAGCTCGCCGCGGCGTGACTCGTCCAGCCCGCCGCGCATGCGGGCGAGCAGGTCGATCGTCTCACCGCCCGACAGTGACGGCCACAGCGTGACATCGCCGGGGACATAGGCGATCCGGCGATGCAGGTCGACCGCATCGGTCCAGGGGTCTCGGCCGAAGACCGCGGCGTCGCCACCGGTCGCGCGCAGTACTCCGAGCAGGATTCGGA
>NZ_JBHWZY010001007.1:0-2252 GCF_042727815.1 Nocardia sp. NPDC060220 | reverse complement strand
CATCTCCAGTGAGCGCTCGATATCGCCGCGCAGGGCCTTCGCGACGGCGGACCCGATCGGGCCGAACAGCGGCGCACCGCCCAGATCGATGTCGACACTCACCTTCGACCCGCTACCGCTCGGCTCGACGAGCATTCCGAGGCCGAACTTGGTGCCGCCGATACCCGTGCCGGTGAGGGCGAGCTTGCGCGGCGGTTCGGCGGTGCGCACGGTCCAGGTGACTTTGTTGCGGAAGCCCTTCACGCGGGCGATGCCGGCGACAACGGTGCCCGGCGTCAGCTCCTCGGGCAGTGTTCCGCGCCAAGCCTCGTGAATGGTCAGCCAATCGCCGAGGTGCGGAAGGTCGGACGCGTGCGCCCAGGCCTGGTCCGGTGGGACGGGGACATCGACGGAAAGCTTCAGTTTCGCCACGCCGGGATAATATCCGGTACCCGGGGTTCCGCGAGCATCGGCTCGAGGCATAGCGAACCAGAATAGATCAACTGTCCAGTAGCGTGCAATGTTTCGAGCGGGAAACATGATGTCGGACAGTAAGATCCGTGTCGCGATCGTTACGTGTGCTGCTAATGTGTGCGGGTCGCTGGAATCGGGGCGTGTGAATCGGGTATCCGAAATCACCCCGCGGTAGACAGTGAATGCCTCGGCGGGCCGGCCGGCGAGGGCCACCGGCAACAGCGCCGTGTGGTCGAGGACGACGAAAGATCTGATGAACTCAGGAATTGCGGTGCTGTTGCTCGTCATCGGTGCGCCGCTGTTACTGCTCGCGATCGCGGTCAGTGTCATGGCCATGCGGAACGAGCGCCGACAGCGGCAGCGCGCCGACGCCGCCATCCGGGAACGCCTCGCCTGCGAGAACGCCCTCATGCAGCTGGCGCAGGGCACCCTGCCCGCGATCACTGCCGCGGTGCGCCGCCACGAGATCCCCTCGGTCGCGGTGGATCTGCCGGTGGAACTGGGCGATTCGCAGTTCGGCCAGGCGCTGCAGTGGATTGCCACGGGTCATGCCGAAGACCTGCGCGTGGTCGCCGAGGAAACCAGGGCGATGGTCGAACGCTATGGCGAACAACGTCGCCTCGGTGAGATACAGGACGCCCGGGACCAGACCCGCGGTGAGCTCTCGGCATCCTCGCGGGCGGCCACGAGCGCCGCGGTGCGCTCCTTCGGCACCTCGGTGGTGAGCCTGGGCACCGACCTCGGACAGGTCGTCAGTGCCGCACTGCGCGAACATCGCGACGACGCCATCTACGAAACGCTCACCCGGATCGACCACACCGTGCAGCAGATGATCCGGCAGGCGCAGTCCTATGTGATCGTCTCCGGCGGTCTGCCCGGCCGCCGGTGGCCGCAGCAGTCGCTCACCGATGTGGCGGGCGGCGCCACCGGACGGGTCAGGGAATTCCTGCGGGTGCGCGCGGCCCAATCGGACCGGATCGTGATCAGCCGCGCGGTCGAACCGCTCGTGCACACCATGGCGACCCTGCTCGACAACGCGCTGCGCTACTCACCGCCGTCGTCGTTCGTCGAGATCGGTTTCCAGGAGGGCCATCACGGCGTCACCGTGATCATCGACGACGCGGGCATGCGGATGAGTCCCGAGCAGCTCGAGGACGCGCGCCTGGTGCTCAGCGGCGAACGCCCGGTCGACATCCACGATCTCGGCCCCGCGCCGAAGGTCGGCTTCCCCGGTATCGCGGCGCTGGCCCGGCGCTACGGATTCTCCGTGCACGTCGACGGGCCCAACATCTTCGGTGGCATGCGGGCCATGGTGTATGTACCGTCGGCGCTGCTGGTGAGCGGCGACGCCCCGCGGCTGCCCGAGCCCGAACTCGCCGCGCCCGCACACATTCCCGTGCCGGTCGCCGAGATCGAATCGCCCGGCGCCGACGTTCACGAGATCACCAGCGGCGGGCTGCCCAAGCGCCGCCGCAGGCCGGTTGCCCCGGATTCGGCGGGGGTAACGACAGAGTCGGGGCACGCGCGCCCCGACCTCGCCGCTGCCTGGCGCAGCGGATCCCGCAGCGGTCGTGCCGCTGCGGCCGAGCGAACCACGGAAGGAACAGCCGATGAGCACACCGGTAGCCGATAGCACCAACCGATTGGCGTGGCTGCTCGAGGATCTCGAGATCCCCGGCGTCCGCTTCGCGGTCCTGCTGTGCCAGGACGGACTGCGCATAGCCCCCTCCCGTGGCGTGAGCAAAGAAGACGCCCAACGGTTCGCCGCGGCGGCCGCGGGCCAGCGCACGCTCGGTAAG
>NZ_JBHWZY010001006.1:0-2261 GCF_042727815.1 Nocardia sp. NPDC060220 | reverse complement strand
CCATGTGAACGCTCAGACATGAGGCTTCCTCATATTAGCGTCTCATGATCAGAGTGTCGATTGTCACAGTGGAGCCGGGGGTATCTTGGTGACAAGGCGATTGCTCGCCGACCCTTCGAGGGATCGAGGACAGCATGCTCGGACTCGGCATCATCAGTTGGATCATCATCGGCGGTCTGGCCGGTTGGATCGCGAGCAAGTTCATGAAGACCGACGCACAGCAGGGCATTCTGCTCAATATCGTGGTCGGGATCATCGGCGGGCTACTCGGCGGCTTCGTGCTGAGTCTGTTCGGCGTCGATGTGGAAGGCGCGGGCTGGATCTTCAGCTTCATCACCTGTCTGGTGGGCGCCTGCGTGTTGTTGTACCTGGTGAAGCTGTTCACCGGGCGTAAATCGGTCCACTGACCACAGGTGCTTGCCCCGGGCTTCCCGTAAGGTGTGATCGCTTGTAGTCATCACACGAAAGAGGGAGCCCGTGGCACGCCGCCCCACCCCGCCCGGCACGCCCGATACCACCGGCGTCGGACATGTCGTCGACTTGGTGCGGGCCGCTGTACCCCCACTACATCCCGCCGGACTGCCGTTCGTGGCGGTGCCGTTGGCAGTGGCGGTCATCGGCGGACGTAATAAATGGGTGCGGAGGGCCGGTCTGGCCTCGGCCGCCGCCTGCGCCGCTTTCTTCCGGCACCCGCATCGCGTGCCGCCGAACCGGGCGGGCATCGTGGTCGCGCCCGCCGACGGTGAGGTGGCGCTGGTCGACACCGCGGTGCCGCCCGTCGAGCTCGGACTCGGCGATCAGCCGTTGCCGCGCGTCAGCATCTTCCTGTCGGTGCTCGATGTGCACGTGCAGCGCGTTCCGGTGTCCGGAACCGTGCGCGAGGTGCTGCATCAGCCGGGCAAGTTCCTCTCGGCCGATCTGCCGGAGGCCTCCGACGCCAACGAGCGCAACAGCATGGTCATCGACACCGCCGACGGTAAGCAGGTCGTCGTGGTGCAGATCGCCGGACTGCTGGCCCGTCGCATCGTCTGCGACGCCCGCGTCGGTGACCTGCTCACCATCGGTGACACCTACGGCCTGATCCGGTTCGGGTCTCGCGTCGACACGTACTTCCCGATCGGCACCGAACTGCTGGTGGCCCCCGGGCAGCGCACGATCGGGGCCGAAACAGTCCTGGCTGTGCTGGGATGATCGAACAGGCTCGCACAGCACCTCGCAAACGACCCCGCTCGGTGCGATTGCTGCCGAGCGTCGTCACCATTCTCGCGCTGTGCGCCGGCCTGTCGGCAGTGAAGTTCGGGCTCGACGGTGAGCTCGGGATCGCGCTGGCGATGGTCGGTGCCGCCGCCGTGCTCGACACGCTCGACGGGCGGCTCGCGCGCATGCTCGACGCCACCAGCAAGATGGGCGCAGAACTCGATTCGCTCTCGGACGCGATCTCGTTCGGCGTCGCGCCCGCGCTGGTCATCTACGTGACCCTGCTCGACGGCAACAGCGCGGGCTGGATCGTCGCGCTGTTGTTCGCGGTGAGCCTGGTCTTGCGCCTTGCCCGCTTCAACACCCTGCTCGACGACGATTCCCGGCCCAACTGGGCGCGTGAGTACTTTGTCGGTGTCCCCGCGCCCGCCGGAGCGCTGATCGCGCTGGTGCCGATCGCGCTGAAGGTGCAGTTCGGCGACGGCTGGTGGGACGGTTTCGCCTTCGTCGCCGCCTGGACGGTCTTCGCCGCGCTGCTGTGTGTGAGCACCATCCCGACCCTGGCGATGAAGTCGGTGTCGGTCGCTCCGCAGGCCGCGGCCGGGCTGCTGGTGCTCACTGCGCTGGCCGCCGCGTTGCTGGTCACGTACCCGATCGTGCTGCTGCTGATCTTGGTCGCGCTCTACCTCGCGCACATCCCGTTCGCCTGGCGGTCGGCCCGCTGGGTGGCCGCGCGGCCGGAGACCTGGCAGCACAAGCCGGCTGAGCGGCGGGCCCAACGGCGGGCGCAGCGACGGATGCCCGCGATCCGCCGACCGGCGATCCGTGGCTCGGCGCGCCTGCGCCTGCGTCGCCCGCGCAACGACGACTGACCAGGCATCCGACCCTCGCGACTGGACGTTTCGACATGGAGCAATCAACGCCACCTCCGCCACCCGAGGACCCCACGGCGCCGGCCACCGATATCACTGAGTTTCTGGAGCATCGGCCGCGGCTGTTCTCGCTTGCGTACCGGATGTTCGGTGCGGCGAGTGAGGCCGAGGACGTCGTGCAGGAGGTATACC
>NZ_JBHWZY010001005.1:0-2274 GCF_042727815.1 Nocardia sp. NPDC060220 | reverse complement strand
ATCTCGGCCTGCATCCAGGCTGAACTTGTCGGCGGCTGGTCGTAGCGTTGATGGAATGAACTGGAGACCGTGGTTGGAGCTGTGGAGCGAGGAATGGATCGCCAGCAGAGATCCTGATGAATTGGATCCCGAGGTGGTGCAGCAGCGCTGGCTCGGGTACGCCCCCGCAACCGAGGCCGACATCGCCGCGGTCGAGCAGCGCCTCGGCCTGCGGTTGCCACCCTCCTATCGCAGCTTCCTGCTGACCACCGATGGATGGCGCCATGCCGGGGAATTCGTGCGGAAGATGCGGGACACCACCAATCTGGGATGGCTGCGTGACCTCGAACCAACCTGGGAGTCCTGGGCCGACCTGACCACCGAACCACCAGTCGACGCGCCGGGTAACCCGTTCAGCCGCGGACTACTGATCTCGCTGCACGCCGACGTCGGAGTCCTGTTCCTCGACCCGGCCGACCGCAACGACAACGGCGAATGGGCCGCCTACAGCGTGTTTTCCTGGGGGGAGTTCCCGCGGCGGTATCCCTCGTTCACCGCCCTCATGGAATCGGAGTACCAAAGCCTTCATCAAATACGTCGGCCGGCGGGCAAAACCCGTGACAACTGGGATCTGGTGGCCGAACAGGCACGAGGCGAAGCCCTTTCCGGGGACATCGACACCGCCATGGCGGCCCTGGAGAAAGCCCAGCATTTCGGCCAGTCACGCGCCACGGTCTTACAAACCCAGCTCCAGATGTTCCTCAGCACCTCTTCCCCCTACGATGCCTCCCGGATCCTTACGCGTGTCCTACCGCTGGCACCCGTTCCGGATGGATTCTTCACCGGTCCACTGTTCACCGACGAGTTCATGCCGTGCATGTTCCTGCAACACGCACACAAAGAACCCTGGTATGCCTCCGCGCTCGACGTTGCCCAGATCGTCAACGACCCCGGGGGCGAGATCACACGTGCCATCGACGGGCACCGGGCACGGGTAGCGCGGCCCGGCTACCAGCTCTCCTACGGCAACCAAGCATTCGACACCGCGGTACGAAATGCGCTCGCGCAACACCACTCCGACCCGGCAGCGCTGTGGCATGCGCTCGAGGTCGCGATGGCGCATTGGCAGCCCCGCACGCCAGATCACATCGCCCCGGTCGCGTTGCTCGCCGACCCGGTGCTGGCCTACAGCCTCACCCCGGAACGCGGGCGCGCGCTGTTGAGTCAACCGCGCAGCGGCCGCTGACCCGGCGAGGCTGACCGATCGGTTCCTTCATCGGTTGCGTGCGTCTGGGGCGACAACTCGGTCCTCACCGCACATCCGGCCCTTCGGATCATCTGCACCCAGCAAGCCGCACGGCGCGCCGAACCGCGCAACGCACAGCCGAGGACAGTGGCCGCGCAGTGTCGGGCGCCTACCTCAGCGAGGTCCGCGCGGCGGGTGAGAATCGGATGCTCGCCCGCCGCGTCCTCGAACCCGAGAAACCCGATACCGCGTTCGCAATCGGCCTGAAGTTCGTGCTGGACAGTCTGATCGCTGACGGGTCACTACGGGCGTTCCGCGCCCCCCGGATCGAGGTCGACCACGCCTTTGCCGCTCGCAATGTCGAGTGGCACCGAGACCTGGTCGTGTGCGATCAACCAGGTGCCGGCGATCTTCCGCATTCCGTAGGTGACCCGGACCCATATACCGCTCGTTGCCTCGCCGTTCTTCAGCGTGCCGTGCAGACGTGCGAAGGCGTGCCCGAATGCCACACCATCGCCGACACTGAGCGTCAGATCGCGCACGTCATAGGTCGCACTCTCGAAGAACAGGAACACTCTCGCCCAGTTCTCGAGTTTCGCCGCCATCCCGACGTGTCGGTGCGGCGGCTCGAGGTCGAACGACACGATGTCGCTTGTGTACAGCAATTTCAGGACCTCGAGATCCTTGGCTCGCACTCCTTCGATCGCCTTGTCGATTTGGCGCCGAATCTCGACTTCATCCGCCTCGATGCGGTCAGCGCCTGACTGGAACTCGTTGGATGCGGTCATGATTCACTCCCCGAGAACTGCCTCTGCATCGCCCGCAGCGGCGCGAGGGCAGTGCTCCAGGCGATGACCTGATCCAACGTTTTGTTCAGGGCGGCGACATGGTGGTCGCCCGGTGTGAAGGTGAGGTGGTTCTCGAAATCGGTGAGCAGGGAAATCTCTACCGGGCGGCTCACATCCGCCATACCGAGCCCGCTGCAGACCACCCGCAGTTGCGCCACGGCACGGGCGCCGCCGCTCACCCCGTAGGAGACGAATCCGACC
>NZ_JBHWZY010001004.1:0-2276 GCF_042727815.1 Nocardia sp. NPDC060220 | reverse complement strand
GCCTTCCCGCTGCTCCAGGGCATCGAGATCACCGACGACCCGAACGTCGGCTTCGACGGCGCCAACGTCGCGCTGCTGGTCGGCGCCCGCCCCCGCACCAAGGGCATGGTGACCGTCGCCCGGGACGGCCGGGTCACCGTCGCCGACCTCGGCTCCACCAACGGCACGACAGATCAGCGAGCCGCTACGTTTGACGGTCCCCAGCGGACTGGAGTTGAGCACTCTTCGCATTCCAGCGCCCAGTGGGCACGAGGTCACCGTCAAGACGTTGAAGCCCCAGAACATCGAGAAGCCGATGCCAGCGCTGCTGTGGTTCCACGGCGGTGGATTTGTTGTCGGCGATGCAGAGGGAGAACTCAGAGACCTCGTCCAGATTTCGCAGGTCCTCGGCGTGGTCGTCGTATCTGTCGACTACCGGCTCGCGCCAGAGCACCCGTATCCTGCCGCCGTCGAGGACGGCTATGCCGCGCTTCGATGGATCTGCGAAGACCCCGTCGACCTGAACATCGATCCGGCACGAGTGGCAGTGGGCGGTCTCAGTGCGGGTGGGTGCTTGGCGGCGGCAATGACATTGATGTCGCGGGACCTCAGTGGCCCGCCCATCTGCTTCCAGGTTCTCGACAGCCCTGTTATCGACGACAGGTTGCAGACGCCGTCCATGCGAGAGTTTACCGACACCCCGAACTGGTCTCGAACCAATGCCGAAATCAGCTGGAACGCATATCTGGGTTCGGATAGGAATGGCGGCGCACCGCCCTTCGCCGCACCAGCACGTGAACCCGACTTGCGCGGCCTACCCCCGGCGTACGTCACCGCCTGCGAGTTCGATCCCCTTCGCGACGAGGCGATCGAATACGCCCAGCGCCTGGTGCAAGCTGGCGTCCCGGTTGAGCTACATATGTATCCGGGCACTTTCCACGGCTCTGCCGCCGCAGTCGCCGAGGCTCGCGTCTCCCGACTGATGCAGGAGGACCTGCGCATCGCCCTACGGCGGGCGTTCGACGCTGCGAACACGATGCCTATCTCGAAGGACGACCATGGCCGAATCATCTAGTGCGGCTGCCGACTACGACGTTGTCGTTATCGGCGCAGGGTTCGCGGGGATGTACGCGATCCACAAGTTGCGTGAACACGGCTTCTCGGTCCTTGCGTTCGAGGCGGGACAGACCGTCGGGGGAACCTGGTATTGGAACCGATATCCGGGAGCGCGCTGCGATGTCGAGAGTCTCTCCTACAGCTATTCCTTCGACCCCGAACTGGTACAGCAGTGGGACTGGAGCGAACGCTTCGCCAGCCAGCCCGAGATCCTCCGCTACGCCCAGTGGATCGCCCACAAACTCGATCTGCACAAGCACATCGAGTTCGACATCCGTGTGACCTGCGCCGAGTTCGACGAAACAACTGCGACGTGGAGCGTACTGACCAGCAGCGGGAACCTCACACGAGCTCGCTACCTCCTCACGGCAGTCGGTTGTCTCTCTGCAGCATCAGTGCCTCAGTTTTCCGGTATGGATCGCTTCGCCGGCGCCATTTACCACACCGGTAGATGGCCACACGAGGACGTCGATTTCACGGGGAAGAATGTCGCTGTCATCGGAACAGGCTCCTCCGGAATCCAAGTCATCCCCGAAATCGCCCGCCAGGCAGGGCAATTGACAGTCTTCCAACGGACACCGAACTACTCACTGCCCGCCCGCAACAGGCCTTTGAACGCCGACGAGCATGCCTACGCCCGAAAGAACCACGCCATGCTTCGCGAGCGCGCTCGTCAATGCCCCACCGGGACAGGCATCGTGTACGGCTTGACCGGCGCACGCGCGATGAGTAACCGAGATCGCGACGGCATCCTCGACCGCTACTGGCACAACGGTGGCAACGTATTTCTCACCGCATTCCATGACGTGGGCACAGACCTCGAAGCCAACAATGAAGTTGCCGAATTCGTGCGGCAGCGAATCGCCATGATCGTCGACGACCCCGCGGTGGCCGAACGGCTCACGCCTCGGGACTACCCCATCGGCGCCAAGCGAATCTGTGTCGACACCGACTACTACGCGACGTTCAACCAGGCCCACGTGGACCTCGTCGATGTCCGTGAAGAACCGATCACCAGCTTCACGGAGGTAGGCCTCACCACCACACAACACCGGTTTTCCTTCGACGCCATCGTGATGGCAACTGGCTATGACAGCATGACCGGCCCACTGAATCGCATCGATATCCGAGGACGAGGAGGGCGCAGCTTGAAGGAAGCATGGGAGGCTGGACCCCGCACC
>NZ_JBHWZY010001003.1:0-2278 GCF_042727815.1 Nocardia sp. NPDC060220 | reverse complement strand
GTGTCCCAGGTTTCCTCGGTGCGCACCCCCGGCTGGTCGCGGGCGACGAACAGGTGCACGATGTGCGGGTCGGCGGGGTCGGAGTCGTCACGGGCGTGGATACCCACCGAGGTCCACACCGGGCCCAGCGAGGTGAAGGTCTTGCGGCCGTCGACGCGGTAGGAGCCGTCGGGCAGGCGCCGGGCGCTCACCACCGAATCATCCAGTCCCACATCGTTTCCGCGTTCACCGTGACCGGCCGCGAACACCTCACCGTCGCGAACCGCGGCGAGCAACCAGCTGAAGTCCTCGGCACCGGAGACGGTCAGCGCGGCAGCGGGCCCGGTCCAGTACAGATGCATGTTCACCGCGAGCGCGGTCGCGGGCGCCCAATACGCCAATTGCCTTTGCTCCCTGGACAATTCGCTGAGCGACAGGCCCCGGCCACCGTACTGCGGCGGCAGCGCGGCGCGCAGGTACCCGGCCTCGCGCAGTTCCTCGAAATCCTCGGTGAAGAAGGCGTTTTCAGCGTCGTAACCGGCCGCGCGGGCGTGGAACCGGTGGTAGTCCTCGGTGCTGAAGAAGGCGCTCGGCGCGGCGACCGCCGAGAGCGGGGAGGTGCTGCTGGCAACGACGGTGGGTGTGACGGTGCTGGTCATCGCTGGTCTCCCGGGTTCGCCTCGGCGGCGAGATCGATGGCTTGCGCGAATCGGCGCGACTCCGAATGTGGCAAGTATCGCGGGCCGACCGGGCCGCGGTGAAGCAATAGAATCGGCCCGATCACATCCCGAACGTCAGTAGAAGACCGGCCCGGGAACGCCGCCCCCGGCCGCGATGGCATCACCGGTGATGGCGATGCTGCGTGGCGAGGCCAGGAACGTCACCACATCGGCGACCTCACCCGCGTCGATGATCCGGCGAATCGAATTCTTGACCAACTCTGATTCCAGCTCGGCCACGTCGCCACCGTCTTGCTCGACCTGGCGGGTGAGCCGTTCGGTGAGCCGTTCGGTGCGGGTGAGGCCCGGGTGCACGACTGTCACATTCACCCCGTGCGGCCCCAGCTCGTCGGCGAGGTTCTTGGTCAACGCCGAGACGCTCACGTTGCGGATGGTCTGCCCGATCGAATTGGCCTGCCGCGCACCGAGCCCGCTGATGTTGATGATGCGACCCCACCCCTGCTCCACCAGATGGGGTGCGACAGCACGTGCGGTGCGCAGGTATCCGAGCACCTTGATCTCGACTTCCCTGCGCACGATCTCGTCGGTGGTGGCTTGCAGATCGCCGCCCGCGCCCGCGCTCCACGGTGTGGCGGCGGAGTTGACCAGGATGTCCACGCCACCGAGTTCGGCGACGGTGCGCGCGACGAGTTCTTTCACCTGCTCGTCGTCGCCGGTGTCGGTCGGTACCGCGATCACCCGCCGTCCCGATTGCCGAGCGATCTCGTCGGCGGCGGCGCGCAGCGGTTGCGCCGACCGTGCCGCGAGCACCACATCCACCCCCTCTGCCGCGAGCCCCCGCGCGATAGCCAGACCGATTCCCTTGCTCGCGCCGGTGACGATCGCCCGTTTCCCATCCAGTCCCAGATCCATGGCCCGACGCTAACAATCCCACCCGCAACGCCACACGCCCCAGCTCGAGATGATCGAAACCCGCAGCAGCCTGGGCTTCTCGCAACGTCCGGAGCACCGCGTAGGATATCGCCTGTCCGTAGGGAAGACCGGTGCGAGTCCGGGGCTGTCCCGCAACTGTGAGGCTCGTTCCCGAGCCGAAGCCAGATACCTGCGGATGAACTGTTGAAACGGTCGTGATCACGTGGGTATTGATCGATGCGCCGAACCGAGCCACACCGTTTGTGGTTTGTTTGCGCATGTCTTCGTCGCGTGTGAGCCAACGCGATAGGAGCATCCATGCAGCCGTCGAATCTGCGCCGCCGTACCTTCCTGCTCGGTGGCGCGCTCGCCGCGGGCACGGCCCTGGTCGGGTGCAACCGCTCGTCCGGGAGCTCCGTCGACACTTTCACTGCCGCGTTCCAGGGCTCCGGTGCCGGTGAGGGCATCGATCCCGGTGTGAACACGCTGTTCATCGATGAGGCTCGGATGAAGGCGGTCTACGACGGACTGTTCGAGATCGATGAGACGATGACGCCGATCCCGCGCCTGGCATCAGCCGCGGAGCCGAACGCCGACGGCACGCGGTGGCGCATCACCCTGCGAGACGCCGTCTGGCACAACGGGAAAGCCGTCGGCGCCGATGACGTGCTCTACACCTTCTCGAGGGTGCTCGGACCGCCGCAGCG
>NZ_JBHWZY010001002.1:0-2289 GCF_042727815.1 Nocardia sp. NPDC060220 | reverse complement strand
ACCACCACGCAACGTCCGACGACGACCACCGAGCCGCCGACGACGACCACCGAGCCGCCGACCACCACGACGGTGCCGCCGACCACCACGACCAAGACCAAGCCGACGACCACACCGAAGCCGACCAAACCGGAGCCGACCACCACGGCGCCGGCCGCGGGCACCACCACCGTCGGTCGTCCCCGGCTGCCCACCTTCGACCTGCCGTTCCCCGATGGCGACACGGCGGTAGGCCCGACCATAGGACAACCATGACGACCCCGAAGAACCTCTCCTCGCGGTACGAGCTGGGCGAGATCATCGGGTTCGGCGGCATGTCGGAGGTGCACCGCGCCCGCGACGTGCGGCTGTCGCGTGACGTGGCGATCAAGGTGCTGCGGGCCGATCTGGCCCGCGATCCCACGTTCTACCTGCGGTTCAAGCGCGAAGCCCAGAACGCGGCCGCGCTGAACCACCCGGCCATCGTGGCCGTGTACGACACCGGCGAAGCCACCGTCGACGGCGGGCCGCTGCCCTACATCGTCATGGAATACGTCGAGGGCGACACCCTGCGCGACATCGTGCGCGGCAAGGGACCGCTCGCGCCGCGCAAGGCGATGGAAGTCGTGGCCGACGTGTGCGCCGCGCTCGACTTCAGCCATAAAGCCGGGATCGTGCACCGCGATATGAAGCCGGCCAACATCATGATCAACCGCGCCGGTGCGGTGAAGGTGATGGACTTCGGCATCGCGCGCGCGATCGCCGACAGCGCCAACCCGATGACCCAGACCGCCGCGGTGATCGGCACCGCCCAGTACCTCTCGCCCGAGCAGGCGCGCGGCGAGACCGTCGACGCGCGCTCGGACGTGTACTCGGTGGGCTGCGTGCTCTTCGAGATCCTCACCGGGCAGCCGCCGTTCACCGGTGACTCGCCGGTCGCGGTGGCCTACCAGCATGTGAAGGAGGATCCGCCGCTACCGTCGTCGGTCAATCCCGGCGTGCCGCGTGAGCTCGATTCGGTGATCCTCAAGGCGATGGCCAAGAACCCGGCCAACCGCTACCAGACGGCAGCGGAGATGCGCGCCGACCTGATCCGGGTGCTCGGTGGGCAGAAGCCCAGCGCGCCGATGGTGATGAACGAGGAAGACCGCACCGATTACGACGACGAGCCGGGGCCGCGGAGTTTCCACGACCGCCGCGACGACACCTCCGAGCATCCCGTGGTCGGGCCCGACGGCGAGGAACGTAACCGCACCGGGCTGATCGCGCTCGGTGTCGCGGCCGCGCTCGCTGTGGCGTTCGGCCTGTTCTGGGTGCTGGTCGGTCCAGGTAGCCGGGCCGATCAAGTTGCCGTCCCCGATCTGTCGGGCAAGCCCGCGCAGCAGGCACAGGACGGCCTCCAGCAGGCCGGTTTCCACGTGGCCAGGCTGGAGAAGCCGGACGGCAAGGTGGCGCCGGGCAATGTGATCGCGACCCAGCCACTCGGCGGTTCGCGCATCGACAAGGGCAGCACGGTGACGTTGCAGGTCTCGACCGGGCCCACGCAGGTGCAGTTGCCGCGGCTGATCGGGATGAGTCAGGCCGATGCCGAGCAGAAGCTGAATTCGCTCGGTCTGCAACTGGATCCGAATGTGGTGCGCAAACCGTCGAGCACCGCCGAGACCGACAAGGTGATCGCCCAGGACCCGAGCGCGGGTGTGCGGGTGGACATCGACCGGCCGATCGTCGTCACCATCGGCGGCGGGCCGGAAGAGGTGCGTGTGCCGACCGTGGTGGGCCAGGACATCTCCATCGCTCAGCCGAATCTGGTCGCCTCCGCCGGTTTCAAGGTCGAGATCCAGGAAGTGAAGTCCTCGCTGCCCAAGGGTCAGGTGCTCGCCACCAACCCGGCCGGCGGCAGCAACGCGGAGAAGGGCTCGACCATCACGGTCCAGGTCTCCGCCGGTGACCGGATCACCGTCCCCGATCTGACCGGGCTCACGCCGGTGCAGGCGCAGGAGACGTTGCGCGGGCTCGGGTGGACCGGTCAGCTCAGCCAGACCACGGTGATCACGCTCGACGGCAATGCCTCGGGCAAGGTCGTCGGGCAGAATCCGGCGGCCGGTTCGGCAGTGACGATCAACGGCAATGTCGTGCTGCACGTGGGAGCGTCGCCGATTCCGCGATGAGGTCTCGATTGGATGGCGAACACGCCCGCCGCGTCCGCGCGGGCGCAGAATGAGGCTGCTTTCATCCCATCCAGCGTTGCTGACGAGGAGGTAGCCCCCTATGACGACAGCCAGGGACATCATGAAGCCCGGTGCGCAGTGG
>NZ_JBHWZY010001001.1:0-2293 GCF_042727815.1 Nocardia sp. NPDC060220 | reverse complement strand
ACCTCGGGCAGGTCGAGGCCCTCACGCAGCAGGTTGATGCCGACGAGCACGTCGTATTCGCCCAGGCGTAGCTGCCGGAGCAGTTCGACGCGCCGCAGCGTGTCGATCTCGGAGTGCAGGTAGCGGACCTTCACACCGAGGCCGAGCAGGTAGTCGGTGAGGTCTTCGGACATCTTCTTGGTGAGTGTGGTGACCAGAACCCGCTCGTTGCGCTCCGACCGCTCACGGATCTCGTGCACCAGGTCGTCGATCTGCCCCTTGGTGGGCTTGACCACGACCTTCGGATCGACCAGGCCGGTCGGGCGGATGACCTGCTCGACCACCTCACCGCCGACCTGACCCAGCTCGTAGTTGCCCGGTGTCGCCGACAGATACACCGCCTGGCCGATTCGACCGGCGAACTCTTCCCAGGTCAGCGGCCGGTTGTCGACCGCCGACGGCAACCGGAAACCGAAATCGACGAGGTTGCGCTTACGCGACATGTCACCTTCGAACATGCCGCCGATCTGCGGCACCGTGACATGCGATTCGTCGATCACGAGCAGGAAGTCGTCGGGGAAGTAGTCGAGCAGCGTCGCAGGCGCCGAACCCGCCGGGCGCCCGTCGATGTGGCGCGAGTAGTTCTCGATGCCCGAGCAGAAGCCGACCTGACGGATCATCTCCAGGTCGTATTCGGTGCGCATCCGCAACCGCTGAGCCTCGAGCAATTTGCCCTGACGTTCCAATTCCTCGAGCCGCGCGGCCAGTTCGGCCTCGATGTCGCCGACCGCGCGCTCCATCCGCTCCGGACCGGCCACGTAGTGGGTGGCCGGGAAGATGCGCGCCGAATCGACCTGGCGCACCACGTCACCGGTGAGCGGGTGCAGGTAGTAGAGCGCCTCGATCTCGTCACCGAAGAACTCGATGCGGATCGCCAGCTCCTCATAGGACGGGATGATCTCCACGGTGTCGCCGCGCACCCGGAAGGAACCCCGGGTGAACGACATGTCGTTGCGGGTGTACTGCACGTCGACGAGCAGCCGCAGCAACGCGTCGCGGTCGATCTCGCCGCCGACCTCGAGCTGCACCGACCGGTCCAGATACGACTGCGGGGTGCCCAGACCGTAGATGCACGACACCGAGGCGACCACCACGACATCGCGACGCGAGAGCAGACTCGAGGTCGCCGAGTGCCGCAGCCGCTCGACGTCGTCGTTGATCGAGCTGTCCTTCTCGATGTAGGTATCGGTCTGGGCGATGTACGCCTCGGGTTGGTAGTAGTCGTAGTACGAGACGAAGTACTCGACCGCGTTGTTGGGCAGCATCTCGCGCAGCTCGTTGGCCAGCTGCGCGGCCAGGGTCTTGTTCGGTGCCATCACCAGCGTGGGGCGCTGCAACTTCTCGATCAGCCAGGCGGTGGTCGCCGATTTACCGGTACCGGTGGCGCCGAGCAGGACGACGTCCTTCTCCCCCGCGTTCACCCGGCGCTCGAGCTCGGCGATGGCCGCGGGCTGGTCGCCGGCGGGCGAGTACTCGCTGACCACCTCGAATCGAGCGCCCGAGCGCTCGATCGTGCCGACGGGGCGGTGTTCGGAATGGGCGATCGGGTGACCCCGCTCTTCGTACCCTTCCGTCGGGATCTCGGTTGCGAATGCCATGGATCCAGCTTAGGCGCGACCACTGACACGTTTGCGCTCCAGCGAGCCGCCGCCCGTCCGCCACACCCCGCGCCGCGCCGAGCGCCGCCGGTCGGGTCGTGGTCGTTCTGGTGAACTTCTGCTCATCGATGCCGTCGCGGCACTGCGCGACTGTGACAACAGCCACCGGCAAGCAAACCGTCGGCGACCCCCATTTCGCCTGGTCGGGGCGACCGCCCACGAACGCGGCGAATGCCCGGCACTTCGCGCGATGTCCGAAAAGTCCCTTGCGCCAATGATATTCGACGATCGAGGCGCCGAATCGACCACGCCACAACTCCCGATGCGGGCGTACCCTGAGTTGATCATCGGACGTGGTGAAGGACAAGGCCATGAGCGTTCTACTTCCCCTGCTCGTCGCGGCTCCCGCGGTAACCGGATTCGCCGGCTATTTCGCCAGAGAGATACGCGGCCCGCTAACACCGACCACCGTCTCCACGACCGTCGCCCCCTCTGCCAGACCCCGGGTCGAATACTTCGACCTGGCCGAGCTGACCAGCACCGACGCCAAGGGCTACATCCGCCCGGTCGACCGGTACGAAGTGCAGCCGTGGGGCATCTACCTGGCCCGCATCCTCGACCGGCCGCACGGTCGCTACGAGGAGTCGTGGATGCCC
>NZ_JBHWZY010001000.1:0-2301 GCF_042727815.1 Nocardia sp. NPDC060220 | reverse complement strand
GATTCCTTCAGCCGAGTGAAGGACTCGTCGATGATCTTCTCGGCCTCGGCGCGGCCGAGCCACTCCGAACCCTCGACGTACTTGCCCGGCTCGAGATCCTTGTAGCGCTCGAAGAAGTGCTTGATCGCCGACAGTTCGAACTCCGAGACGTCGCCCAGGTCCTGGATGTGATCCCAGCGCGGGTCGCCCGCGGGGACACACAGCACCTTGTCGTCGCCACCGGCCTCGTCGGTCATGCGGTACACGCCCACCGGGCGGGCCTCGACGATCACGCCGGGGAACACCGACTCGGGCAGCAGCACCAGCGCGTCGAGCGGGTCGCCGTCCTCGCCGAGGGTGTTCTCGATGAAGCCGTAGTCGGCCGGGTAGCCCATGGAGGTGTACAGGTACCGGTCGAGCTTGACCCGACCGCTCTCGTGATCGACCTCGTACTTGTTCCGAGAACCCTTGGGAATCTCGATGGTGACGTCGAACTCCACGCCATCTCCTTGCTCGTTCGAGTGCTGGTCTGTGCCGAATCGCCAGATCGTTCTGGGGAACCGTTGCGCAACGAGGATAGTGTGGTGTGCTGGTACACCGGTGCGGCAGGCGGCTGTAGTCGCGCAGTCGAGGCGTGTCGGTCGGCGTTGAGGGAGACACTGTCGTGGTCGATGCAGGCGGCAATCCGGGATCACCGGTGCAGGGGCGCCGGAGGTCCCGCTGGATCTGGTTGTCGGCAGTGGTCGTCGCGCTACTGGTGATCGCGGGCGGTTTCGCGGCGATCGCGCAGCCGTGGACGCCGGAATTCCGCCACGGCGGACTCACCGTGGCGCCGCCGCCGGACACGGGTCAGGTGTTTCCCGAGGTGGCCCCGGCCCGATCGGACGCGCCCGCGCCCACGGTGGCGGGCATCGCCGCGGCGCTCGCCGCGGTGGTCGGCAACCCTGATCTCGGTGCGTTCGCGGGTCAGGTGACCGATCCGGGCAGCGGGACGGTGCTGTGGAGTCAGGAGCCGGCCAAGGCGATGATCCCGTCGTCGACGGCCAAGATCATGCTGGTCGCGGCCGCATTGCTGACCTTGCCCGATGATCAGCGCGTGACCACGGAGGTGCTCGCCGGTGCGCCCGGCGAGCTGGTGCTGGTGGCGGGCGGGGACCCCACGCTCACCACACGGGCAGCGGGCGGCTACTACACCGACGGCGCCCGGATCGCGGATCTGGCCGCGCAGGTGCGGGCCGCGGGCCGCCAGGCGAACGCGATCGTGGTCGACACGTCCGCCTACTCGGGGCCGACCATGGCCTCGGGCTGGGACCCGATCGACATCCCGGAAGGGTCGATCGCCCCGATCGAGCCGATCATGCTCGACGGTGGCCGGTTCGACCCCTCGGCCGACTATTCCCCGCGCACCGCGAATCCCGCGCTGGACGCCGGGCGAGCGCTCGCCGCCGAGCTGGGTATCGATCCCGCCGCGGTGCGAGTGGGACCGGCCGCGCAGACCGGCGCTCAGATCGCGAAGGTCGAATCGGCCCCGCTGCGGGTTCGCTTGCACGACATGATGATTCACTCCGACAATGTGCTGGCCGAGACCATCGGACGTGAGCTGGCGGTGGCGTCGGGCCAGCCGGCCTCCTTCGCCGGTGCGGTCGCCGCCACCACGGCCGCCCTGTCGACGGCCGGATTCGATATCGCCGGACTGCATCTGGCCGACAACAGTGGGCTCTCCGTCGACGACCGGGTGACCCCGAAGCTGCTCGATTCGATCATCGCGACCGCGGCGGAACCGACCGGCAACGCCGCATTGGTACCGGCCGGAACACAGGCCAGGCCCGAAAACGACCCGCGCGCAGCGGCTCTCGCGCCGATGCTGGACTACCTGCCTGTCGCGGGCGGCACCGGCACACTCGCGCCGCGCTTCGTCACACAGAACCGGCAGGGTGCGGGGTGGGTGCGCGCCAAGACCGGAACTCTGAGCGTGGCCAGCGCGTTGGTCGGATATGTACTCGACCGCGACGGGCGGGTACTCACCTTCGCACTCATGTCGAACGACCGATTGCCGGAGCAGAGCAGGCCGGCGCTCGACGCGGTGGCGGGTGCCCTGCGCAACTGTGGATGCTCGTAGAGAACGGGTGACTATGACCGACAAGACCGAGCGCAAGAGTTCCGGGTTCAGCGGAGCTGTGGACTGGCGGCTGGCCGCGCGAACCGGGGCGGTGCTCGCTCCCTCCGGGCCGCGCGTGTCCCGGCAGACGGCCGAACAGGTCGTCGCCGAGCTGGCGTCTGCCTCGATACTGGCCGAACTGCCGGTGCGTGAGGTCAGTGGGC
>NZ_JBHWZY010000999.1:0-2309 GCF_042727815.1 Nocardia sp. NPDC060220 | reverse complement strand
GTCGTGCGCTGACCAGGGCGCCGAAGAGCGCCGGACCCGCGCTGGCGCCGAGGAATTGGGCGCCCTGGAGGATCCCGAGCCCGATGCCGGCCTGTGCGGGAGCCAGAGCGCCTGCCGCGGCGCTGATGATCGGCGTCATCACGAAGATGAAGCCGGCGCACAGTGCGGTGATCCCGATCGCGGTGAGGACCAGCGAACCGCCTCCGGCCACAGCGGACAGGAATACCGCGGACAGTCCCATCACAGCCAGACCGGCCAGCGTAGGGGTGCGGGCACCGATGCGATCGGCCAGGCGTCCACTCAGCGGTGAGAGCATCGCGACGGCGAGGCCGGCCGGGATCATGACCAGCGCGCCGGTGCCCGGTTCGAGGCCGTCGACGTCGACGAGCACGATCGGCACGAACACCAAGGCGCCGAGGTTGATGCTCATTGCCAGCGACACGACGATCACAGCGATCCGGAAGACCTGGTTGCCGAACAGTGCGGGTGGGACGAACGGCCGGTCGATGCGCCGATTGCGACCGACGAACACCACGAGTGTGACCATGCCGACGACGAGGCATCCCCACGCCGAGGGCGCCGTGAATCCGGCGACCTGAGCCTGGGTGATTCCGAACAGCAGCAGTCCGGCGCCTGCACCGAGCAGGATGCCGCCGGTGAGGTCGAACCGCTCGGCGGTGGTCGGTGAGTCAGCGGGCAGGACTCGCCAGATCAACGGCAGCAGTACGAGCGCGATGGCGACCATCAGCCAGAACGGTGCGTGCCAGCCGAGCAGCTGTCCGATGCCGCCACCGAGGGCAGGTCCGGCCGCGGTGCCGATTCCTGCCGCGGCGGAGATCACCCCGATTCCCATCCCGCGTTTTTCCGCCGGCAGCAACCGGGTAACGCCGAGGATCGTGAGCACCGGGATCCCGGCCGCGCCGATGCCCATCACGATGCGCCCCGCCACCAGCGCGAGCAGACTCGGGGCGAGCGCGCTGACCAGGCTGCCCGCGGCATAGGTTGTCAGGCAGACCACGAACAGGGTCCGCAGGCTCACTCGGTCCGACAGGCGTCCGTAGAAGGGGATGCCGACGGAGAACATCAGCAGGAATCCGGTGACGACCCATGCCAATTCGGCTTCCGAGGCGTCGAACTCGGTGCCTATCGCCGGGAGCAGCAGATTGACCATGTCGCTGGCGATGACCGTCGCCAGCATCGCGGGCATGAGCACCGCCAGTAACGCCAGGCCTGAACCAGCGTGGTCGGTTTCGAGTCTCGTGGATGTCATGGGTTCCCTCTCCCAGCTGTACCGCAACCAATGCGGTTACAGTTCGGGTAAAAAAAGAACGGCGGTCTCCCGCCGTCCTGCGATCAGCGCATACGCGCCGCTCGCTCGATGTCGAATACCTTCTGGAGCAGGTGCGCGATGGTCGTCCGACCCAACTGCTCCTCCATGGCCTGCTCGGCGTTGCGGAACTGCTCGTCGACGATCGCCTGCATATGACGACCGACCTCGCACTCGGCGCTGGGCGGGTGGGCATGTCGAGACAGCACCGGCGAACCTTCGACGGCGCGGTAGGCGTCGAACAGGGTGATCTCGCGAGCAGGGCGGGCGAGTGTCCAGCCCCCACCGCGACCCTCCGTGGACCGCACCAGGTCGGCGTCACGCAGGTTGCCGAGGATGCGTCGAACCAGCACCGGATTACTCGCCAAGCTCTCCGCGATCTCCACAGACGTCAACGAACTCTCCCCGCCTTGCGCCAATTTCGTCAATGCGTGAATGGCGACCGCGCTTCTGCTGCTGACGCTCATGCATCCTCCCGGTGCCGTTGACCTTCGAAACTGAAACTAACACGGTTGCGGTTTCCGTGCATAGCGAAAACGAGGGCCGGTCATGGTTCAAGCGGGATCGGCCGGCCAGTTCTTTTCCATCCACTGGTCCGGTTCGGGGTGAGTAGTGAAGCCGTAGGGGCGGTACATGTCGTGGGCATCGCTGGTAGCCAGGGCCATACGGCGTAGCCCCCAGTCGTCGGCGTCGGCCATGATCCGGTCAAGGAGGAGTTTGCCGACGCCCTTTCCACGCTGTCGACGGTCTACATAGACGTCGGAAAGCCAGGCGAAAGTGGTGCGGTCGGTGACCAGGCGGGCGAAGGCGATCTGGGAACCGTCGTGAAACACGCTGTAGGGCAGAGAATTCTCGACGACGCGGCGGACACGCTCACGGCTGCGGCCGAGGGCCCAGTAGGCATCGGTCGACAGGCGGTGGTGGAGCCAGTCGAGATCGACGGCGGCGGGATCGGTGGAGATCTCGAGCATCGGTCCAGAAT
>NZ_JBHWZY010000998.1:0-2312 GCF_042727815.1 Nocardia sp. NPDC060220 | reverse complement strand
CTACTTCGGTCCTTACGCGCACGCCTGGGCGATTCGCGAGACCCTCGACCTGTTGCTGCGGGTGTTCCCCGCGCGAACCTGCTCCAACGGAGTCTTCAAGCGGCACAGCCAGATCGGGCGTCCGTGCCTGCTCGGCTATATCGACAAGTGTTCCGCGCCGTGCGTGGGCCGGGTCAGCGCCGACGAGCACCGCCAGATCGTCGAGGACTTCTGCGACTTCCTGTCCGGCAAGACCGACAAGATGGTGCGCGCACTCGAACGCCGCATGCACGAGGCCGCCGAAGACCTCGACTTCGAGAACGCCGCCCGCTTGCGCGACGACGTGCAGGCACTGCGCCGCGCCCTCGAAAAGCAGGCCGTGGTGCTCGGCACCGGCACCGACGCCGATGTGATCGCCTTCGCCACCGACGAATTGGAAGCCGCGGTCCAGATCTTTCACGTCCGCGACGGACGCGTCCGCGGCCAGCGCGGCTGGGTCGTCGACAAATCCGGCGACGCGCTCGATGTCGCGGAATCGGGAACCGAGATGGCTGCCCTGGTGGAACAGTTCCTCACCCAGTTCTACGGCGAGCAGGCCGCCATGGCGGACCAGAACGGTGACGCCGCCATCGTCGTCCCACGGGAAGTGCTGGTCCCCGAACTGCCCGCCGACGCCGAGGAGATCGGGGAGTGGCTCAGCAAGATGCGCGGCTCCGCGGTCTCGCTGCGCATCCCGCAGCGCGGCGACAAGAAGGCTCTCGCCGAGACGGTGCAGCGCAACGCCGCCGAGGCGCTGGCTCAGCACAAGCTCCGCCGGGCCGGTGACCTCACGTCGAGATCGCAAGCGCTGCAAGACATTCAGGATGCACTCGAACTCGACAGCGCCCCGCTGCGGATCGAATGCGTCGACATCAGCCACGTGCAGGGCACCGACGTCGTCGCCTCGCTGGTGGTCTTCGAAGACGGCCTGGCCCGCAAGTCCGACTACCGCCACTACGCGATCAAGGAAGCCGCGGGCGACGGCCGCTCCGACGATGTCGGCAGCATCGCGGAGGTGACCCGCCGCCGCTTCGCCCGGCTCGCCCGCGACCGCGAACAACCCGTGGAGATCGAACCCGACGAGGTCGACGAACCCGCCTCACGCCCCGGCATCGACCCCACCACCGGCCGACCGCGCCGCTTCGCCTACCCGCCCAACCTCTACGTCGTCGACGGCGGCGCACCCCAGGTCGCCGCCGCCGCCGAGGTCCTCGACGAACTCGGCATCACCGATGTCGCGGTGATCGGTCTGGCCAAACGCCTCGAAGAGGTCTGGGTGCCCGGCGAAGCCGACCCGGTGATCATGCCGCGTAACAGCGAGGCGCTGTTCCTGCTGCAACGCGTGCGCGACGAAGCCCACCGCTTCGCCATCACCTTCCACCGCAGCAAACGCTCACGCCGGATGACGGCGTCGGCGCTGGATTCGGTGCCGGGCCTCGGTGAGACGAGGCGAACCGCCTTGGTCACCCACTTCGGCTCGGTCGCCAGAATCAAGGACGCGACTGTCGAGGAGATCACCTCGGTGCCCGGTATCGGGGTCTCGACGGCGAAAGCGGTGCTCGCGGCACTCAACAGTCCGTAACCCGCCGACGGCCGGTATCGCAGGACGCAACATTGCGTGTGCCGTACGTTGTGTGTCTGCGCCCGATACCCGAGCCGGTGCGGGATGATCGAAAGGCACCCAGAAACGGATCCGGTAGGACATGACACGCGTCGAATCGAATAACAATGCGGGGGCGGCACCCGGGCAATCCGGGACGGTCACCGACACACAGCAACCAGTAGAAGTGGTCATCGTGACCGGCTTGTCCGGCGCGGGCCGCGGCACTGCCGCGCGCGTGCTGGAGGACCTCGGCTGGTACGTGACCGACAACCTACCGCCCGAGCTGATCGGGCGAATGATCGAGCTGGGCGCCGCGGCCGACCCGCCGATCCGGCGGCTCGCGCTGGTCATGGACGTGCGCAGCCGGTTCTTCACCGGCGAGCTCTCCGGTGTCACCGAGCAGTTGCGCGGCGCCGGCATCCGCACCAGAGTGCTGTTCCTCGAGGCCTCCGACGACGTGCTGATCCGGCGGTTCGGCTTCGCCCGGCGCCGTCATCCGCTGCAGAGCGACAGCCCCGACGGGACGCTCTCGGCCGGTCTGACCGCCGAACGAGCCAGGCTGGCCCCGGTCAAGGGGGCCGCCGACCTCGTCATCGACACCACTGAGCTCTCGATCCACCAGCTGCACCGCAAGCTGGAGGAGGCATACGGCGCGGGCGCGCCAGCCGCACTGCAACTGACTGTGCAGTCC
>NZ_JBHWZY010000997.1:0-2313 GCF_042727815.1 Nocardia sp. NPDC060220 | reverse complement strand
GGCGAGACCACCACCGGGCGGCTGATCATGCAGTACGCCAGCGAGAACATCATTCCGGTCACTCTCGAACTCGGCGGCAAGAGCCCCAACATCTTCCTGCCCGATGTGCTGGCCGCCGACGACGATTACCTCGACAAGGCCGTCGAGGGGTTCGTCATGTTCGCCCTGAACCAGGGCGAGGTGTGCACGTGCCCGTCGCGGGCGCTGATCCACTCGTCGATCTACGACGAGTTCCTCGCCCGCGCCATCGCCCGCACCGAGGCCATCGTGTCCGGTCATCCGCTCGACACCGAGACGATGATCGGCGCACAGGCCGGCAACGACCAGTACGAGAAGATTCTGTCCTATTTCGACATCGGCAGAGCCGAAGGCGCCCGCGTGCTCACTGGAGGGGAAGCACGCAAGGTCGACGGTCTACCGGGTGGGTACTACATCGAACCCACGGTCTTCTCCGGTGACAATACGATGCGGATCTTCCAGGAGGAGATCTTCGGCCCGGTCGTCGCGGTCACCCGCTTCGATACCGTCGACGAAGCGATCCGCATCGCCAACGACACCCTCTACGGTCTCGGTGCGGGCGTGTGGACCCGCGACATGAACACCGCCCACCGACTCGGCCGCGGCATCAAGGCAGGCCGGGTCTGGACCAACTGCTACCACGCCTACCCCGCCCATGCCGCGTTCGGCGGCTACAAGAAGTCGGGGTTCGGCAGGGAGAACCACGCGATGATGCTCGGGCACTACCAGCAGACCAAGAATCTGCTGGTCAGTTATTCGACGACGAAACTCGGGATGTTCTGATGCAGAATCGAATCCACCGTGTGGAGATCACCGAGCGCGCTCAGACCCTGCTCCGCCGCCTCATCGAGGACAACGGCCCGGTGCTGTTCCGCCAGGCCGGCGAGGACTGCGACGACGACGCCGCACCGGTGTGCCTGTCGGCCAAGCAGTTCCCGATCGAGAAGGCCGACATCCTGCTCGGCCGGCTCAGCTGGCACACCGAATTCTGGATCAGCGCGGCGCAATTCGAATGCTGGAAAGATACCCACCTCACCGTCGATGTGACGCGCGGTGAGGCTGCCGAGGATTCGCTCGAGGCAGGCCAGGGCATGCGATTCGTGTTGCGCGCCAGGCTGCTGACCGAGGCGGAGCACGCGGCACTGGCGGCCGGGCCGCCACCACGCACGGGCGCCGACCGCACACTGTAGCGGCGCCCGCCGAAAACCTGACCTGGCAGCATCTTTCCCGGCGCTGCCAGGTCGCGGCGAGCCCCCGCCGACTGGGCCATCGCGGCTCAGCCGGCGGGGTGAGCTCGCCGTTTTTTCGTTTTCACCCCATATAGCAAATGTGTTCCCGCGCAAACCAAATCGCGTCTCGCTCAGCGAGACACAGGCGACAACAGTGCAACGATTCCGTTACGTTATGGCGATGTTCTTAGCGAGACTCGGTGTGCGCACCCGGATTCTGGCGATTGCTCTCATCCCGAGTTTGACTCTGGTGGTGGTCGGCGTCGGTACGGCGGGCTACCTGGTCGAGCAGAGCAACAAGGCCAAGTCGTGGGCCGTGCAGTTGCAGGATGCCGCCGTACCGGCCCGTGAGCTGATCGAGGCGGTCCAATCCGAGCGACACCTGACCCTGGCCCACATCGCGGGCGACGAGACCGCCGCACTCGGCCTGGCCGCCGCGCGCACGCGCATGGACAGCGCCTTTCGCGGCCTGATCGCCGCCGGTGAGAACCTGCGCGCGATCGATGACTCCAACATCGGCAACGACAAGGCCGGCTTCGCCACTCTCGGCACGCATCTGGACGGCGTGCGCAAGGGCGCCGACGCCCGGATGCTGCCGATCGCGGACGCCTACCTGTTCTACAACTCGCTGCTCAACGTGATCATCCAGGGCACCAAGGTCGCCGAGCGCGCGGCGCCCGACGCGGTCGTCGCGACCGGTGTGTCCGAGGGCTTGCGCTTGCTCGGTGCCGCCGAGGCGATGTCGCGCAGCAACGCGGTCGCCGCCGCGATGGTGGCCTCGGACGGTGCCTCGACCATCCCGCTCGACGAGTTCACCAACCAGAGCGGCCTCTACCACGGCGAAATCGCCAACCTGGCCGCCGGACTCGACGAACCCGAGCGCGGCGCCGTCGTCGCGTTGACGGCCACCGGGCACTGGCAGCGGCTGAGCGCGATGGAATCCGCTCTCGTGCAGCGTTTCGCGGTGTCGGCGGCCGCCCAGGCGAGTACCTCGACCAGCAAGGCTCCCACCCCCGTCGCACTGCCGATGCCGATTCCCGAATGGCAGAACGCCGCGGCCGAGGTC
>NZ_JBHWZY010000996.1:0-2319 GCF_042727815.1 Nocardia sp. NPDC060220 | reverse complement strand
GTCTTCACCCACCGCGTCGATTACCTCCCCGAAGTCGGCTGGCACCTGCTCGGCACGGCCCGCTGCGGCGACGACCCCGCCACCTCGGTGGTCGACGGTTACGGATGCGCCCACGACGTGCCGAATCTGTACATCTTCGACGGCAGCGTCTTCGTGACCTCCTCGGCGGTCAACCCTACGTCGACGATCTCGGCGTTCGCGCTGCGCGGCGCTGAGCACATCGTCGACAACGCCTCGAACCAAAGGACGCCGCTGTGACCGAATTCCTCAGCGAGATCGAACAAGTCGGTGCACGTCGGCTGGCCGATCTCTGGTTCCCGGGCTCGACTCTGTCCCCGCGGATGACCGAGTTGCCCGAATATGAGGCGGTGCTGCGCCGCGCTGTCGGCGCCAACGCCGATGCCACGGCCGCATTGCAGGAAATTGCATCGACGGCCGCGGTGATGCCGGACCTGACTCCCGAGCGGCTGGAACAGTGCTCAGCAGAGGCGGTGGAAGCCGCGTTCCTGGTCATGTCGTGCGCGTACTACATGGCAAAGACCACCCGCGTTGCCATCGGCTACCCGGGACAGGAAAGGCTGCCAGTCTCTGCGGCCACTGCAGACCAGCTGGTCACCGAGGAATTGCTCGCGCCTGTTCTGGCGCGCGGCGCGACCTATGTTCCCACCCCGGATCCGGAGTAGACGATGCTGGAGAACAATTTCCTCGTGGTCAGCGCACCCGGCGAGGATCCGAACTACCTCCGGCGCAGCCCCGTGGAACTGCTCATCGCCGCCGAGGCCGATCGACCCGACGCGCCGTTGCTGGCCTGGCCGGAGGGGACCGCCTCGGTCACCGAGTTCGCCCGGCTCGCGCGACGGTGCGCGGTGGATCTCAGCGAGCGATTCGGGGTGCGTGCCGGTGACCGGGTCGCGGTGGTCGGCCGCAATTCGCTGCATCGGCTGGCGTGGCAGTACGGCATCTACTGGGTCGGCGCCGTCGAGGTGTCGGTGAACTTCGAGCTCAAGGAGTCGATGCTGCGCCACGTCCTCACCGACAGCGACCCCATGCTGATCCTCACAGACGAGGACTTCCGTGCGCAGGTGCGCGCGCAGTCCCAGGACGTGCGGATCGAATCGATCACGGCACCGATCACCCCGGCCGCCGACGTCGACACCGACGAACTCGACTGCGCCGAAAGGCAATTCGGTGGTGAGGTGCTCGCGACGATCCTGTACACCTCGGGCACCACGGGACCGTCCAAAGGCGTCATGCTCCCGCGAGGCTATTTCGCCAACCACGCACACAGCATCCGAACCATGCTGGATCTGACCGTGGGTGACGTCGGCTACTTCGTCCTGCCGTTCTTCCACGTGGACGCTCACATCGTGTTCCCCGCGATCATCGAATCCGGGTCATCGGTCTTCTTCACGACCCGATTCAGCGTGCGGCGGTTCTGGTCCGACATCGTCGACCACGGCTGCACATGGGCCGCCGCCGTCGGCTCTATTCTGGCGGCAGCCACAAGTGTGGAGCCACCGGCTACCTCACGGATCCAGTTGCGTACGTTGCTCGCGGCACCTGTCCAGCCGCAGACCTACGCCTTCTACGAGGATCGGCTCGGCATCCCGATCCTGAGTATGTACGGCCAGACCGAGGCCGACGGCGTCACCCACGAGCGCAGCGACATCCGCCGACGTGGCAGCGCGGGTGTAGTCTGCCCGGCCTTCGATGTGGCCATCCTCGGCACCGACGGCCGCCGACTGCCCGCCGGGCAGATCGGGGAGATCTGCCATCGACCGCGCTATCCCAACATGACGCTGCGCGGCTACTGGCGACGCCCGGACGCCACGGTCGAAGCCTGGCAGAACCTCTGGTATCACACCGGCGACCTCGGCGCGTTCGACGCGGACGGTTTTCTGTTCTACAAGGGCCGGATCACCGACTCGCTGCGCCGCAGGGGCGAGAACATCTCCGCCCACGAGCTCGAAGCCGTGGTCAGGGACGCGCCGGACATCCTCGATGCCGCCGCGGTCGGTGTGGTGGACGAACTCGGCGGCGAGGATGAGATCAAGGTGCTCGTGGCCTGCGCGGAGGCACACGAACTGAACCCGAGGGAGTTCTTCACGTTCTGTGAAAACCGCTTGCCCCGCTTCGCGGTCCCGCGGTTCGTCGAGCAGGTCGCATCCACCGCGTTCGTGCGCGGACCGGGTACCGGGACGATTCAAAAGCACCATCTCTCGAAGTCGACCACGAGCGCCGGCGTTTACGACCGAATGAATCTCGCCGCCGTCTTCGAACGATAACGTCGATCTGACTTGGTATTCAGTCGGCGAGAGC
>NZ_JBHWZY010000995.1:0-2321 GCF_042727815.1 Nocardia sp. NPDC060220 | reverse complement strand
GGTTCGGTCGAGCGAGGTCGCGTCTGCCCGATCGTCGAAAATCATCTCGCGCAGCGGCGTTTCGCGATGCTGATCGAATTCCGCACAGATCTCGTCGAAAGCGGCGCGATAGACCGGGTAACCCTCGTACAGCTCGTGCCCCATCCCGGCGCGTTGCGCGCCCTGACCGGGGAACATCGCCGCAGTAACGGCCGCGATGGCGCTGCCACGCACCACATTCGGTGCGCCCTGCCCGTCCGCGAGTGCTCGCAGCCCTGCCGTCAGCTCCTGGGCATCGTGGCCGACGATCACGGCGCGATGCTCGAACCGGGCGCGGGTGTCGAGCAGCGCGACACCGATATCGACCGGGTCGGCGCCGTGTTCTGCCTCGACCCGACCGAGCAGCGCGCCTGCCTGCGCGGCCACCGCCGCGTCGGACCGCGCGGTGAGGACCCACGCAATCACCGGCGGTGCGACGATTGCGGCCGATCGCTCGATCTCCGGCGAGGACTCGCCCCGCTCGATGACGACGTGCGCATTGGTGCCGCTGATCCCGAACGACGACACCGCGGCGCGCGGCGTCCGCCCGGTCGCGGGCCATGCCCGCGCCTCGGTGACCAACCGGACCGAGCCCGACGACCAGTCCACATGCGGCGTCGGCTCGTCGACGTTCAGTGTCGGCGGCACCACCCCGTGCCGCATCGCCATCACCATTTTGATCAGCCCACCGACCCCGGCGGCGGCTTGCGTGTGCCCCATATTCGACTTGAGCGACCCGAGCAGCAGCGCCTCCCCGCCCTCGCGCTCGGCGCCGTAGGTCGCGAGCAAGGCTTCCGCTTCGATGGGGTCACCCAGGCGGGTACCGGTGCCGTGCGCCTCGACGACGTCCACCTCGGTCGTGCTCAACCCGGCATCGGCCAGCGCGGATCGGATCACCCGCTGCTGGGACCGCCCGTTCGGGGCGGTCAGACCGTTGGACGCGCCGTCGGAATTCACCGCGGTGCCACGCACCAGGCCCAGGATCTTGTGCCCGAGGCGCCTGGCCTCGGAAACGCGCTCGAGCAGCAGCATGCCGACGCCCTCGCCCCACGCGGTGCCGTCGGCGCCCGCGGCGAACGACTTGCATCGGCCGTCGGCCGCCAGCGCACGCTGGGTGGAGAACGCGACGAACGCGGCGGGCGTCGCCATCACGGTGACACCGCCGGCCAGCGCCATCGTCGACTCGCCGGAGCGCAACGATCGCACCGCCTGATGAATCGCGACCAGCGAGGACGAGCACGCCGTGTCCACAGTGACCGACGGACCTTCCAGCCCCAGCACATACGACACCCGGCCCGAGGCGATACTCGACGCCTGACCGGTCATCAGGAACTGTTCGATCGTCGCGCGCACCCGCTCGTCGATATCGCGCGACGACGGGCCCTCGGTGTCGGGCATCAAGCCGACGAAGACCCCCGTGGCGCTACCGCGAACAGTCGTCGGGTCGATGCCCGCCCGCTCGAAGGCCTCCCAGGCCGTCTCGAGCACGAGTCGCTGCTGCGCATCCATCGCCTGCGCCTCACGCGGGCTGATCCCGAAGAAGTTCGCGTCGAATCCGGTAGCGCCGTCGAGGAATCCGCCCGTGCGCACATACGACTTGCCCGGCACACCCGGCTCGGGATCGAACAGGCCCTCCACATCCCAGCCGCGATCGGCCGGCCACTGCGACACCAGACTGCGCCCCTCGACCGCCGCCTGCCACAACTCCTCCGGCGAGGTGACCCCACCCGGATAACGGCACGCCATGCCGACGATGGCGATCGGCTCGGTCGCCCGCGCTTCCACATCATCGAGGCGCGCGCGGGTGGTCTGCAGTTCCCGGATCGCCTTCTTCATGTAAGTGCGTAGTTCGTCTTCGCGAGCCATAGGGCAAACATCTCCTGCATCAGAGGTATCGACAGGGAATCGAGCAGTGCGGCGGGATCGGGTATTCGCCCGGCAATCCACTCGACAACACTGACCGGCGCCACGCTACGACAGCGGGCAACCGAATTCCTCGCGCGCCGGGCCTCTTTGGGAAACGACCAACGGTCCTCGCGTCGTCCCTGACATTTTCCAAACGCATTGCCACCCGGTGACCACGATTCGTAAGGTCATGCGCCATGGCAAGGACTCCCGATCCGATACCGGATCAGCACGGCCGACGATTCGTGATCACCGGAGCCAACGGCGGCCTCGGTGAGGTGGCAACCCGCACGTTGGCAGCCCGTGGCGCCACGGTGATCATGGCGTGCCGTGATACCGAACGGGGTCGCGCCATCGCTGATCGGCTGGCCGGCGATATCTCCGTGGCAGCCCTGGAT
>NZ_JBHWZY010000994.1:0-2330 GCF_042727815.1 Nocardia sp. NPDC060220 | reverse complement strand
GTCCTCGGATTCGCGGCGTACCCTGCGCGCCCTGACTCCGCTGACCTTCTCCAGATCCAGCGGCGCGTCGACGGCCAGCTGCGCCAGCAACTCCGCCGTGGTCACTTCTCTGGCCGGCAGATACGCGCCGACGGCTTCGATTGTCGAACTCACCATGCTTGTTCACTTCCAGATATCGCGTGATGCACAGATCACCACCAGCGCATCTCGTCGATCCTAGCCACAGACCTTCACTAATCGGGCGTGCTCGATTAGATTCTGCCGGGGTGTGGAGCTCCGCCCGACGCCATGAACTAACCCTACTCGCCGCCGGTCAACCCTGGTTGCCTGGATTATTGCTGCTGGGACGGTTCGCGCGGCCCATCCGCAAGGTGCCCGAACTCGGCTGGTTCGTCGCCGATCCGCTGGTGGCCCGCCAGATCTACAACGACAGCACCCATTTCAGCATCGTGTCCGAGGGCGCGGCCGGGCACTGGTGGGCGCAGGTCATCGGCGACTGGGTCGAGGATCTGTTCGAGGGTCCCGGCCATACCGACCTGCGGACCAAGGTGCGCGACCTGTTCACCCTGAGCCACACCGATGCTCTGGTCGAGCGCGTGATCGGCCCCGACCTGCGTGACCTGCGCGAACGCCTGGCGGCGGGGGAGACCGTCGACATCGCCGCCCGCGCGCAGATCCTGGTCGGGCGCAGCGTCTCCGACCTGGTCGGCATGCGCCCCGAAGACATCGCCGCGGCCATCGGCGGCGACTACACCGACGATCAGGACGCGCTGTTCCTGCGCCTGTTCCATCACGTCGAAGAACTGGTCAACCTGGGTTTCGGCACGATGGCCTCGACCACGCTCGACCCGGTGGCGCTGGCCCGCGCCCGGGAGCTGGCCACCCAGCTCGCCGTCAACGTTCCCGACGCGTACGCCCGCGCCGATCCCGACACCACCCTCGGCCGCTGCCGCGAACTGGGCCTCGACGTCGAGCACGCGGGCGGCCTGGCGATCCTGATGGCCGTCGCGGGCACCGACACGCTCGCCAGCGCCATGACCAGAATGGTCGCGATCATGCACGACACCGACCAGCACCGCGCCCTGCTCGCCGCTCCTGATCGCCTTCCCGACGCGGTCCGCGAGACCCTGCGCGTCACGAGCCCGGCCTACCTCGTCGGCCGCTCGGTCACCGCGGACGTCCGCATCGCCGACCGCGACCTGCGCGCCGGCGAACACGTCAAGATCCTCACCTGGACCATCAACAACGCCGCGGGCGAGTTCCGCGTCGACCGGGACTACAACCCCGAAACCCGCCAGCTCTGGTTCGGCGGCGGCCGCCACCTCTGCCTCGGCGCCCAGCTCGTCCACTCCGAACTCACCGCGCTTCTCGAAGCCCTGACCGCAGCCGGACGCCCGTGGGAGATCGTCGAACGCCGCTACCGCAGAAAGGTTTTCATCCCCACCTACGAGGCGCTGCGCATCCGCCTCGCGCGCTGAACAGCACGAAAGGCCCCGTCCGGGTGGACGGGGCCTTTCCGACGACGACTACTGGTTTTCCGGCGCGTTGATCCGGTTGCTGAAGCCGATGCCGATGGCGATCGCGGCGGGGACGCCGGTCAGCACCAGGCCCGCGGCCGCACCCAGCGGGATGCCGACGGCGGCACCGGCGAGGCAACCCGCGAGGCCGGTGGCGCCGCCGAGGGCGAGCACCGGGATGCCGAGAACCAGGCCGCCGACGCCGCCGATGGCGCAGCCCGCGAGGCCACCGGTGAGGGTGCCGACGAGAGTGCCGATGGCGGTGATGATGCCGAACTGGGTGGCCGCGGCGCTGACGGCGTCGTCGAAGGCGTCCTGCCGGACGACGTCCTTCAGCAGGGTCGACGGGCGGGCCGAGGCCACGTCGGTGCGCGGGGTCAGGGTGGCGCGGGTGCCGTCGACGGCGGCGTCGATCGGGTACTCGAGGTCGTCGAGCGTGTAGGCCAGCGGCAGGGCGGCGACGATGTTGCCCTGGTTGTCGCGCACCTGGAACTGGTTGTTCTCGGTGGTGAGCGAGCCCGCGTCGGTCTCGACGACGACCGCGTCGCCCTCGATGCCGGTCTTCCAGTTGATGCCGGGCAGCACCTGGTTCACACCCTGGTTCACGCCGTCGAGGAAGGCCGCGACGGGCGCGGGAGCAGGCGCCGGAGCGGCGTGCGACGTGCCGGTGGCAACGCCGAGCGCGGCGATGACGAGTGCGGAGGTTGCGGCAACCTTGCTGATGTTCATGAATGCAGCGTGACGAACTGGCCGCGATGGCGGATCTGCACCCGATGCAGCGCCCGTGGTATCATCCCGGGGCCTACCGCGATG
>NZ_JBHWZY010000993.1:0-2332 GCF_042727815.1 Nocardia sp. NPDC060220 | reverse complement strand
TCCCCACCGAGACCGAGCATCCGGTCGAGCAGAATGCGTCCCGCGCCGACCACATCGGGGTCGATCACCACCACATCCTGGCCGACGAGCCCGAGCAGCGCCTTGAGGGTGGCGAGCAGGCCGGTGAGGTTGCCGATGAGGCGGCCCGCCTTGCCACGGGTGAGCTCGGAGACATCGGGGTTCTTCTTCTGCGGCATGATCGACGAACCGGTGGACCAGGCGTCGGCCAAGGTCACGTAGCCGAATTCCGGTGTGCTCCAGATGATGACCTCTTCGGCCATCCGGCTCAGATCGACGCCGATCATGGCCAGCACGAAGGCGGCCTCGGCGGCGAAGTCACGCGAGGAGGTGGCGTCGATCGAATTGGCGGCGGAGGCGGTGAAATCCAGTTCGGCGGCGATCTGCTCGGGATCGAGGCCCAGCGAGGAACCGGCCAGCGCGCCCGAACCGTACGGGGAGATGGCGGCGCGCTTGTCGAAGTCGCGCAGGCGTTCCAGATCGCGCAGCAGCGGATGCGCGTGGGCGAGCAGGTGATGCGAGAGCAGTACCGGCTGGGCAGCCTGGAGGTGGGTCTTGCCCGGCATCACGGCGTCGGGATGCGCGGCGGCCTGCGCGACCAGCGCGTCGACCACGTCGAGCACCCCGGCGGCGACGCGACGCACACCGTCGCGCAGCCACATCCGGAACAGGGTCGCCACCTGGTCGTTGCGCGAACGACCGGCCCGCAGCCGACCACCGAGCTCGGTCCCGACCCGCTCGATCAGCCCACGCTCGAGCGCACCGTGCACATCCTCGTCGGAGTCGGCGGGGCCGTAGGCACCGGAGGCGACATCGGCCGCGAGCGCGTCGAGACCGGCCAGCATGGCGGGCAGATCCTCGTCGGCGAGCAGCCCGGCCTTGTGCAGCACGCGAGCATGCGCCTTGGACGCGCGGATGTCATACGGAGCCAGCACCCAGTCGAAGTGGGTCGACTTGCTCAGCGCCGCCATCGCCTCGGCCGGACCGGAAGCGAATCGCCCACCCCAGAGCGCACCTTCGTTGGTTCCACTATGGGTCATCGTGTGCCCTCTCCTGGGTATAGGCGGTCGCGCTCACAGTCGCACATCGGCTGCCAGCGCACGAAGGGCAACCGAATCGAGCCTACGGTTGCCGACTGATCTAGCGAGAACATGGGTAACTCATCGGGCACGCCCAGAACAGGTGTACACCTCAGGCGAGCCCGGAACCGACGCCAACCGCCCCCCTACGACCGGCAGAAGTCGCGGGAGGCGGGAAGGCGGCGGGCGTGCTTACTTCTGGTTCAGGTCGCGGCGGGCGGCGACCTTGGAGGACAGGCCGTGGATCTGCACGAAGCCCTTGGCCAGCGACTGGTCGAAGGTGTCGCCCTCGTCGTAGGTGGCCAGGTTGAAGTCGTAGAGCGACTGCTCGGAGCGACGGCCGTTGACCACCGCGGACCCGCCGTGCAGCACCATCCGGATCTCGCCGGTGACGGTCTGCTGGGTGTCGGAGATGAAGGCGTCGAGTGCGCGCTTGAGCGGGGAGAACCACAGGCCGTCGTAGGCCAGCTCGCCCCAGCGCTGCTCGACCTGCCGCTTGTAGCGGGCCAGCTCGCGCTCGACGGTGACGGCTTCGAGCGCCTGGTGCGCGGTGATCAGCGCGATGGCGCCCGGCGCCTCGTAGATCTCGCGGCTCTTGATACCGACGAGGCGGTCCTCGACCATGTCGAGACGGCCCACGCCCTGACGGCCGGCGCGGGTGTTCATCTCCTCGATGGCCTGCAGCACCGAGACGGGACGGCCGTCGATGGCGACCGGCACACCCTTCTCGAAGGTGATGATGACCTCGTCGGGCGCCTCGAAGTTCACCGTCGGGTCGGCGGTGTAGTCGTAGACGTCCTTGGTGGGCGCGTTCCACAGGTCCTCGAGGAACCCGGTCTCGACCGCGCGGCCCCACACGTTCTGGTCGATGGAGAACGGCGACTTCTTGGTGACGTTGATCGGCAGGCTGTTCTGCTCGGCGAAGGCGATGGCCTTCTCCCGGGTCCAGGCGTAGTCGCGGACCGGGGCGATGACCTCGAGGTCGGGCGCGAGCGCGCCGATGCCGACCTCGAAGCGGACCTGGTCGTTGCCCTTGCCGGTGCAGCCGTGCGAGACGGTGGTGGCGTTGTGGAACTTCGCGGCCTCGACCAGGTGCTTGACGATCAGCGGGCGGCTGATGGCCGAGACGAGCGGGTACTGGCTCCTCGGTCGCGGACCCGCGCGCCGCCTGCATCGCCGCCCGCCCGAGCCCACCGGCGAGCAGTTCCATCACGGCGATCACGACCAGCCCGCCA
>NZ_JBHWZY010000992.1:0-2332 GCF_042727815.1 Nocardia sp. NPDC060220 | reverse complement strand
CAGCCGAACAGCGGGCCGCGCTGGGCATGATCTGCGATACATTTCTCCCTGGCGACGGGCGCGGACTACCCGCCGCGACCGATATCGGCGCGGTCGACACGATCTTCCGTATCCTCGGGCGCAATCCTCGCGAGGCCGAGCAGAAGCAGCTGGCAACGCTGTTGGGACTGTGGGATTCTCGCCTCTTCGGCCTGTTCACCGGCCGCGGCCCGCGCCGGTTCTCCACGCTCTCGCAGGAGCAGCGCGAGGCAGCCCTGCTGCGCCTGGCCGACTCCGGCCTCGCCCCCGCCCGGGCGATCTTCCAGGCGCTCAAGCAGGCTTCCCTGCTCGCCTACAACGTGAGTCCCGGGCCCACCGGAACGAATCCGCTGTGGGCGGAGATCGGCTATCCGGCGCCGGCCGGTCGGCTCGAGACCGCCCCGAAGCCGCCGCTGTCACCGCTGCGATTCACCGAATCCACCGCGCTCGAATGCGATGTGGTGGTGGTCGGCTCCGGCGCCGGTGGCGGTGCCGCCGCGGCGGTGCTGGCCGAAGCAGGCCTCGACGTGATCGTGCTCGAACGCGGAAACTATTACGACGACCAGGATTTCGGCGACGGCGAACTCGACGCGCTGACCAGCCTGTACGCACCGGGACCCGCCGCCTCGGCGGAAGGCCAGATCACCCTCGTCGCGGGGACCTGCCTCGGCGGCGGCACCGTGGTCAACTGGAGCACCTCGCTGCCGACGCCCGACACCGTCCGTGCCGAATGGGCCGAGACCGGCGTGCCGCAGTTCGCCGAGGACGAGTTCGGTGATGCGCTGGCCGCTGTACAGAAACGGATCAGCGTCACCGACAGCAAGTCACCGCTCTCGGCGCGCGACGGCATTCTCGAGCGCGGTGCGCGCGCGCTCGGCTGGGAGGTGGACACCCTGCCGCGCAATGTCAGCGATGCCTGTGACGCCGGAATCGAGTGTGGGCGTTGTGGCTATGGCTGCCGCCTCGGCGCCAAGCAGTCGGCGACCAAGACCTGGCTCGCCGATGCGGCCGAGCACGGTGCGCGCCTGGTGGTCGACGCCGACGTCCGCGCGATCACCGTGACAGCGGGTCGGGCCGAATCGGTTTCGGCGGTCACCGCCTCCGGCGTCGAGATCACGGTGCGCACCAAGGCGGTCGTGGTCGCCGCGGGCGCGATCCAGACACCGGCGCTGCTGCGACGATCCGGTCTGCGCAACAAGAACATCGGCCGGTATCTGCGCCTGCACCCGGCCGCGGCGGTCTTCGGCGTCTTCGACGACGACGTCCGCCCGTGGGAAGGGGCGTTGCAGGCCCGCATCAGCAGGCACCACGCGAACCTCGACGGCAACGGCTACGGCGTGATCTACGAGACCGGCCCGGTCCATCCCGGTCTGGCCACCGGTTTCATGAGCTGGCGCGGCGCGGCGCAACATCGGGCCACCATGCTCGATTTCGCGCGCACGAACTCCATCGGCATCATCACCCGTGACCGCGACCCCGGCACCGTCTCGATCGACAAGTCCGGCGAACCGGTGGTGAAATACCAGCTGTCCGACTACGACGCCGCGCACCTGCACACCGGCATCGTCGGCGCCGCCTCCATTCTGGAAGCCGCTGGCGCGCAACGGATCTTCTCCGGTCATCAGGCGGGCATCTCCTTCGAACCGGGCACCCGCGGTTCGCTCGCCGAATTCGACGCCGCGGCGAAGAAGGCGGGCTACGGCCCCGGCCGCTGCTCGATGGGCGCGCTGCACATCATGGGCTCGGCCAGGATGGGCGGTACGCCGGAACTCTCGGCGACCGACCCGGACGGTGCCACCTGGGATGTGCCGAACATCGTGGTGGCCGACGGGTCGAGCTTCCCCACCGCCCCCGGTGTGAACCCGATGGTCACCATCGAGGCGATCGGCTACATGAACGCGAAACGGCTCGCGGCCCGGCTGGGCTAGTGGTGTCGATGTGCAGTGGACACGTAGTGTGGTCGGTACACATGTGGTGATCCACCGCGCGGCCGGGCCGGCGCGAATTCGCGGAAAGGGCTGAGATGGACAAGGCGACGCAGTTGGTCGAGTTCGAGACCATGCTTCTCGCGCGCCACAGCCTGAGATCGCGCCGCGGGCCGGACGCCATGGACCGCAGCGCCTATATCTTGCTGAGCAGGCTGCGGATGGGTGGGTTGATGTCCATCGGCCAGCTCAGTGACGCACTGGGCTTGGATGCCTCGACTCTCAATCGGCAGACCGCCGCCATGATGCGGACCGGCGCGATCGAGCGGATGCCGGATCCCGAGGGCGGGATGGCGCGGAAGTTTCGGGTCACCTCCAAGGGTGCGCGC
>NZ_JBHWZY010000991.1:0-2333 GCF_042727815.1 Nocardia sp. NPDC060220 | reverse complement strand
CCCACCCCGCCGCCCGGTAATCCCGGGCGGCGGGGGTTCTGTGCTGGAACGGGCTACAGCGAACGGGCGATCAGTTCCTTCATGATCTCGTTCGTTCCCGCGAGAATACGAAGCACCCGCGCACTGGTGAAGATCTCCGAGATCGGGTACTCGGTCATGAACCCGTATCCGCCGAACAACTGCAGGCAGCGGTCGGCGACCACGCTCAACTGATCGGTGAGCCAGTACTTGGCCATCGACGCCGTTGCCACGTCGAGCTCGCCTGCCAGGTGGTCGGTGAGGCAGTCATCGAGGAAGACGCGACCGATTCTGGCGATGGTGGCGCACTCGGCGAGCTCGAACTTGGTGTTCTGGAAGCCGAGCAGCGATTTTCCGAACGCTTGCCGATCCTTGGTGTAGGCGATGGTCATCGCGACCGCGGCCTCCATCGACGCCACGGCCATCACCGCGCAGACGAGTCGCTCCTGCTGGAGCAGCTTCATCATCTGATAGAAGCCCTGGCCCTCGGCCTCGCCGAGCAGGTTGCCGACCGGCACCCGCAGGCCGTCGAAGAACAGCTCGGCGGTGTCCTGGCCGGTGCCGCCGATCTTGGACAGGGTCCGCCCGCGGGTGAAGCCGGGGGTGTCGTCACCGACCTCCGCGACGATGAGCGACACCCCGGCGGCGCCCTTGTCGGGGTCGGTCTTGGCGGCGATGATGACCGCGTCGCAGAGCGCGCCGTTGCTGATGAACATCTTCGAACCGGTGATGACGTACTCGTCGCCGTCGCGCACCGCCCTGGTCTGAATGTTCTGCAGGTCCGATCCCGTTCCCGGTTCGGTCATCGCGATCGAGAGCAGGCACTCGCCGCTGACCACCTTGGGCAGCAGGCGCGCCTTGAGCTCTTCGGAGGCGAACTCGACGAGGTAGGGCGCGATGATCCCGGAGTGGATCGCGAGGCCCATGGAGGTGTCGCCTGCCTTCGACTGGGCCTCGATGATCGCCGCCTCGTGGGCGAAGGTGCCGCCTCCGCCGCCGTACTCTTCGGGAACAGACGGGGCCAGCAACCCGAGCTTGCCTGCTTTGAGGTAGAGGTCACGGTCGGGGTGACCCTGCTGTTTGTACCGCTCGGCGCCAGGAAGCACCTCTTTCTCGAAGAACTTCGTCGCGAGTTCGCGAACGGCTTCGATCTCATCGTCTACCCAGCCCGCTTGTGCGGTCATCCGTGCCTCCCAGGACGCAATCTGCCTCAATCTGCGGAAACAGATTGTCAGATATATTGGCATGGCGTCAATAGGGAATGCTCGGCGGTCGGGGTCGCCGTGATCAGCGGCGACCCCGGGTGCGCCGGTAGGCGGCCGGAGTGGTGGCCGTCCAGCGCTTGAAGGCGCGGATGAAGGGGGCCGCCTCGGTGTAGCCGAGCCGCACGGCGATCTCCTCGACCGAGAGCGCGGTGGCGGTCAGCATGTCCTCGGCCAGACCGCGCCGCGCCTCGTCGAGCAGGACGCGGTAGCTGGTGCCGTCGGTGGCGAGATGCCGTCGTAGCGTGCGGCCGGTGGTGCCGAGGTCGTGGGCGACCGCGTCCAGCGACGGCGGAATCGCGATTCCCGCGGTACCGGTGCCTGCCAGCAGATGGTCGCGAACCTCGGCCGCTATCCCGGTGCGGGTGGTCCGGCGGTCGATCAGTTCACGGCATTGCGCCAGGCACAGCGCCAGCGTGGCCTGATTCGCCTGCGGCAGTGGCTGATTCAGGATTTCGGCGGTGATCGTGATACTGGTTTCGGCCTGCCCGTATCGGGGGTCGACGCCCAGGATCGCGGCGATGTCGTCGCCATAGCCGGGTTCCGGGAACGCGAACCGCGCCTGGTGGATATCCACCGGTCGGCCGAGCAGGTCGTCGAGCACCCGATGCATCGCGAAGGTGTCGCGTTCGACGAGGAACTGCTGGACGTCATCCGGGATCCGATCGTGTCGGATCCGGGCAACCATCTGCTGGTCGTGGAACTCCACGACCGGTGTGCAGAACGCGAAGCTCAACTGGAAGTAGCTCAGCGCCAAGGAGATCGCCTCGCCGAGGGTGGAACTGGTGATCCAGGCGTAGCCGTAGATACCGAAGGCGCTGATGCGGTAACTGCGCCCCAGCTCGATGCCGAGCGCTGGCCGGGTTCCGAGTTCGCGCAGCAGATTGCGAACCACCAGCAATTCCGTGCGGGCATCGATCTGGCGGTCGGCGGAGTCGAGGTCGGCGACGGACAGACCCGTACCGGCGAGGATCGACGTGGCGTCGGCTCCGTGTTCGACGGCGAACCGGTGCATCACGGCGACGCTGGCAACACCCCGGGGGAAGTCCCACG
>NZ_JBHWZY010000990.1:0-2336 GCF_042727815.1 Nocardia sp. NPDC060220 | reverse complement strand
CCTCGTCGAGCAGGTGCCAGCCGGTGGCGGCCCAGACGTAGGCCAGACTCTCCTCCACGGTGACCTCGGAATCGGGGTCGATGATCCCCCTGCCCAGCCATGCGGCGAACAGATCCTCACCGCGGCCCTCCGCGGCGGCCCGCAGGACCGAGCGCTCGAACTCGACGTGCTCCGGATCCATCTCCTTGTAGAGGCCGAAATCGACGAAGGCGAGTTTGCCGTCGGCGGCCAGCAGCACATTGCCGGGATGCGGATCGCCACAGAACTCGTTGTCGGCGAACAGACCGGCGATGTAGAAGCGGTAGATCAGCTCGCCGAGCCGGTCCCGCTCGGCGGCAGGCAGTGTCTGGATGTGCGAAAACGGATGCCCTTCGACGAATTCGGTGACC
The DNA here is from genome assembly GCF_042727815.1 of Nocardia sp. NPDC060220. NCBI lineage: Bacteria > Bacillati > Actinomycetota > Actinomycetes > Mycobacteriales > Nocardiaceae > Nocardia > Nocardia sp. NPDC060220. The sequence goes on along the minus strand of NZ_JBHWZY010000990.1, from coordinate 1,947 downwards.
AGCACATTGTGCGTGCAGAATTCCTCGATGCTGTCGGGCACGGTGATGAAGGGATGGCCACGATAGCGCCGTGCGACCCGATGCTGGGTCTGAGCCTCGCGTTCGTAGTCGAGTTCGCTGCGCAGATTGCTGGCGACCTCCTCCAGCACACCGGTGTCGGCCATGCTCGGCAGCACTGTTCTGGCCATTTTGCCGAGGAACTCGAGATTGCTGATGTCGGCGTGGACGGCGCGCTCCACCCCGGGATACTTCACCTTGACCGCCACGATGCGTCCGTCGTGCAGTCGCGCCCGGTGTACCTGCCCGATCGACGCCGCCGCGATCGATGTCTCACCGAACTCGGCGAACGTCTGGGCCAAGGGGCCGAGGTCGTCCTCGATCACCTGCCGCATCGTCGCGAACGGCATCGCGGGCGCCCGGTCCTGCAGGGCCGCGAGCTGGGCGCGGAACTGCTCGCGATGGGCTTCGGGAACGAAGTCGAGATCGAGCACCGAGCCCATCTGCCCGAGCTTCATCGCCGAGCCCTTCATGCTCCCCAGCACCGCGACGATCTGCTGCGCCTTCATCATCGCCGACCGCTCCGCCAGCACCTCACGGGCCTCGTCGGTGCGCCCGATCATCGACAGCCGGCGCCCGACCTCGCGCACCGCCTGCCCGGCGGCGAACTGCCCCAGCTTCGCGCTCCGCGTCGCCCGCCCCCGGGGAACTCCACCGCTCGCCAATCCGCACCCCTGTCAGGCCTGTACACCGTATGTCGTGCGTCACATTACACCGGGGTGGCGGACGTCGCCGGACCCACGGAACAGACGAAAACCCCGGCGCTCACCGCAGTGGGCACCGGGGTATCGACGACCGGATGGCTACACGCGTTCCTTGGAACGGGTGCGCACGCGCAGGGCGATCGGCTTGGAGGTCTCGGCGAAGAAGTCGTTGCCCTTGTCGTCGACGACGATGAACGCGGGGAAGTCCTCGACGTCGATCTTCCAGACCGCTTCCATGCCGAGTTCGGCGTACTCCAGGACCTCGACGTTCTTGATGCAGTCCAGGGCGAGACGGGCGGCGGGGCCGCCGATGGAGCCGAGGTAGAAGCCGCCGTGTTCGTTGCAGGCCTTGGTGACCTGGGCCGAGCGGTTGCCCTTGGCGAGCATCACCATCGAGCCGCCCGCGGCCTGGAACTGGTCGACGTAGGAGTCCATGCGACCCGCGGTCGTGGGGCCGAAGGAGCCCGACGCGTACCCCTCGGGCGTCTTGGCCGGACCGGCGTAGTAGACGGCCATGTCGCGCAGGTACTGCGGCATGGGTTCGCCCGCGTCGAGCCGTTCCTTGATCTTGGCGTGCGCGATGTCACGGGCCACGACCAAGGGGCCGGTCAGCGAAAGACGGGTCTTGACCGGGTATTTCGACAACTCGGCGCGGATCTCGTCCATCGGGCGGTTCAGGTCGATCTGCACCACGTCGCCGCCGAGGATGTCGGCGGTCTGCTCCGGAAGGTACTGGGCCGGTTCGGTTTCCAGCTGCTCCAGGAAGATGCCGTCCTTGGTGATCTTCGCCAGCGCCTGGCGGTCGGCCGAGCAGGAGACGGCGATCGCGACGGGGCAGGAGGCGCCGTGGCGGGGCAGACGGACCACGCGCACGTCGTGGCAGAAGTACTTGCCGCCGAACTGCGCGCCGATGCCGAACTCACGGGTGAGCTGGAAGACCTCCTCCTCGAGCTCGACGTCGCGGAACGCGTGACCGGTGATCGAGCCCTCGGTGGGCAGGTTGTCCAGGTAGTGCGCGGAGGCGTATTTCGCTGTCTTCAAGGCGAATTCGGCGCTGGTGCCACCGATGACCACCGCGAGGTGGTACGGCGGGCAGGCCGCGGTGCCCAGCGAGCGGATCTTCTCGTCGAGGAACTCGAGCATGCGCTCGGGGTTCAGGACGGCCTTGGTCTCCTGGTACAGGAAC
>NZ_JBHWZY010000989.1:0-2337 GCF_042727815.1 Nocardia sp. NPDC060220 | reverse complement strand
GTGTAGTCACGGGTCGCCGAAGACTTCGGCATCCTGCCGCGCAGCGTGACGCCCGGCGCGAACCGGACGTCCGGTTCGTCGGTGCGAACATCGACGACGAGTTCGCCGCGCACACCGTGCGACTTGGCGACCCGACCTACGACGAGTTCCATCTAGGCGTCGGTATCGACCACGTCGACCCGGATCCCACGGCCGCCGATGCCGGCGACCAGGGTGCGCAGCGCGGTCGCGGTACGACCACCGCGCCCGATCACCTTGCCCAGGTCTTCAGGATGGACGTGTACCTCGACGGTGCGTCCACGACGTCCGGTGAGCAGCTCGACACGGACGTCGTCAGGGTTGGCGACGATGCCGCGAACCAGATGTTCGACGGCATCGGCAACAACAGCAGTCATTACTCGGCAGCCTCGGTGGCGGCTTCCTCAGCGGCAGCCTCGTCCTTCTTGGCGGCCTTCTTCTTCGGGGTGACGGCCTCGGTGGTGGGCGCGTTGTCGGCGGCGGCCAGCGCGGCGTTGAACAGGTCCAGCTTGGAGGTCTTCGCGGCCTTCACCTTCAGGGTGCCCTCGGTGCCCGGCAGGCCCTTGAACTTCTGCCAGTCGCCGGTGATCTCCAGCAGACGCTGCACCGACTCGGTGGGCTGCGCGCCGACCGACAGCCAGTACGCGACGCGCTCGGCGTCGATCTGGATCAGCGAAGGCTCTTCCTTCGGGTGGTACAGGCCGATGGACTCGATGGCGCGGCCGTCACGACGGGTACGGGCGTCGGCGACGACGACGCGGTACTGCGGGTTGCGGATCTTGCCGAGACGAGTGAGCTTGATCTTGACAGCCATGCTGTTCAGTCTTCTTTCAGTAGTTTTGGTCACCACGCGATTCGGCGACCCGCATGGTCTGCGAGTCCGGTTTCGCGCATGCGTGCGTGACCGCCGCGCGGTACGTAACCGGAGACGGGCTGACACTGTCCAGGAAGGACGAGGGTTCATTCTGCCAGACGACCCGCCGCGCCCGGAAATCGCCTCCGCCAGTCGCGCGCTATCTCACCGCAACTGCGAGGTGTCGACCACCACCGGCACCGGGCCAGGTGCCTTCACCGTCTCGCCATCGGTGGCGAACATTTCCTGGCGGTAGCCGGACTCGCCCAGCGTGTAGCCCCAGAACCGTGCGGGCTTGCCGGCGGGGAGTTCGACGATCCACAGATACGGAACCCGCGCCGAGGCATAGGCCGCGATTTTTGTGTCTCGTTCCTCACGGCTGTTGCCGGGTGACCAAACTTCCACAGCCAACACCAGATCATCAGCAGCGAAGTTGACACGATCGGGCGGAACACTGACCACGGCGACGTCTGGGATTATGCCAATCCGAAACGGAGTACTGATCCGGACGCCGACAGCGGGAAGCGCCGTGAGATCTGAGCGATCAGCAGCACGAACAGCGGCCCGTAGAACCACGAACAACTCACCTGCGGCGTACTGATGCGGACCACCCGGCGGCGGCGTCGTGTGCAGGTACCCCCAGATGAGTTCGAGTCGAGATCCATCGACCGGCTGCTCTTCGGCGAGCCAGTCTTCCACAGTCTTCGGGCCCAACGGGTGGATCATCGAAACCTCGGCGCTCAGGGCCACCTCCAGCCAACCTCCCCGCGTACCAGCGATGGACCACTCGGACTCGGCCCAGACGGGCACGCACTCGACTTGCCACAATGGGGCAAGTCAAGTGTACCGATTTGCAAACCCCAGGGGTTACAAAACCGCCAGCCGATGGACGGTGTCAATCACGGGGCGACTACGCGATTCACCGATGTCCGGTGACCGGGTCGGGCGTCCTGACAACCGCGCCACGCAGCACAACCCATTGTGGCTCGGTGAGCGACTGAGGGTTCGTGCGGGGATCTTCGGCGTAGACGACGAAGTCGGCCGGGGCGCCCTCGTCGATACCGGGGCGGCCGAGCCAGGTGCGGGCGTTCCACGACGCGGCGCCGAGAGCCTCGTGGGGTGACAGGCCCGCACCGGACAGGGCGGTGATCTCGTCGGCGATGCGGCCGTGACGGATGGAGCCGCCCGCGTCGGTGCCCGCGTAGATCGGGACGCCCGCCTCGTGGGCTTTGCCGACGGTGTCGCGAACGCGGCGGTGCAGGTCGCGCATGTGGGCGGCGTAGACCGGGAACTTCGTGGCGCTGTCGGCGATGCCGGGGAAGGTATCGATATTGATCAGGGTGGGGACCAGGGCGGTGCCGTTGGCCACCATCAGTTCGATGGTGTCGTCGGTGATGCCGGTGCCGTGTTCGAGGCAGTCGATACCCGCGTTGATCAGGCCCGGCAGGGCGTCCTCACCGAACACG
>NZ_JBHWZY010000988.1:0-2339 GCF_042727815.1 Nocardia sp. NPDC060220 | reverse complement strand
GCTATTACTCCGCGGCCGTCCTCGTTCCCGATGCGCTCGGCGTGCTGGACGACGTGCTCGTCGCGCGTCGCGCCGACTGATCGGCGCGGACCGTGTCCATCCTCACCAGGGTCGGCGCTCCCATCGCGGCAGGCGATCTGGCTGTCGCGGTGGCGGCCCTGCTGCACGGCGCCGCCGCCCCGGCCGACCTGTTCTCCGGCACCGCGACGCTCCCCCGACGCACCCCCGGTGCGCCCACCGGCTCCGTTACGCCACGTCGTCTTCGCGGACCGACCGGAATAGGCACGTCCGGCCTGCGATTGTTCCCGGCACAGGATCTTCCTGCCGCTCCCGCTGCGGAGACGACGAATTCCACTGGGCAACAGCCGATTCCCGCTCTCTACTGCCCACCTCCCGAGCGTGACGACCCGGCGCTGGCCGAGGCCGTCAACGCGGGCCTGCTCGCCTGGGCCACCGAGATCGGCCTCTACGAAGGCCGTCTCGACGAGCTCGCCAAAGCCGACTTCGGCCGGTTGATCATGCTCGCCCATCCCGATTGCGACGATCCCGACCGGCTGCTGGCCGCCGCTCGCTGCGCGGTGGCGGAATGGTCGGTCGACGACTACTACTGCGAGGAGGACGCCCCTGGCGACACCGCACCCGACGGCACACCGTCCAGCGCCGCCGCGGAACTCGGACCACGGCTCGAATTGGCCGCCGCCGCAATGGATCCGGCCCATCTCCCCGCGCGGTACGCGCCGAGGCTCGAACAGGCCATGCAGGCCGACCCGATCCTGCGCGCGTTCCGCACCTCGTTCGCGCACCTGGCGGGGTACGCGAGCCCGGCGCAGCTGGCCCGGTTACGCACCGAGATCGCGGGGTGGTTCATCGCGCTCGGCGCCGAGGCGGGCTGGCGCACCGCGGACCGGATGCCACCGGTCTGGGAGTACCTGACCAATCGGCAGCCACACAGTTTCCTGCCGTGTATGGCACCGATCGACGCGGTCGGCGGCTACGAACTCGCCGCCGCCGACTACGCCGACCCGGCGGTGCGGCGGGTGACCACCACCGCCGCGCTGGCCGCCCAGATGGTGAACGACCTGTATTCGATGGCGCGCGAGGACCTTTCGGGTGGCAGGGAGTTCAACCTGCCGACGGTCCTGGCCGCCGAGGAGGGCTGCAGCCGGGCCGACGCCGTGCTGCGCACCGCCCAGATCCACGACGAACTGATGCATCGCTTCGAACGGGAGGCGGCCCCCCTCGCCGCCTCGGGCTCACCCCAGCTGCGCCGCTTCCTGGCCGGGCTGTGGGCCTGGATGGGCGGCAACCGCGCCTGGCACGCGGGCAGTCGCCGCTACCACGACATCGCACCAGGAGAGGACGACAGATGACCATCGTCAACACCCCCGACCGCTCGGTCCTGCGCACCACCTATCAGCGTTCGGTCGCCGCGTACTGGAACAACAACCCCAACGACGACCGGGTCAATACCGAACTGGGCAAGGTCGACGGCCTCTACCACCACCACTACGGCATCGGCGAACCCGATTGGTCGGTACTGGACGGCCCGGAGAAGACCCGGCAGGAACGGATCGTGCGCGAACTACACCGCCTCGAGACCGCCCAGGCCGACTGTCTGCTCGACAACCTCGGCGCCATCACCCCCGACGACCGGCTGATCGACGGTGGCTCGGGCCGCGGCGGCACCAGTTTCATGGCCGCCGATCGCTTCGGCTGCCACGTCGACGGCGTGAGCATCTCCGAATACCAGGTCGGCTTCGCCAACGATCAGGCCGAGGCCCGCGGCGTGACCGAACGGGTCGGGTTCCACTTCCGCAATATGCTCGACACCGGCTTCGTCGACGAGTCCGCCAGGGCCATCTGGACCAACGAAACCACCATGTACGTGGACCTTTTCGATCTCTTCGACGAATTCGCCCGGGTGCTCGAACCGGGTGGGCGCTACGTGTGCATCACCGGCTGCTCCAACGATGTCACCGGCGGCCGATCCGCCTCGGTCAGCTGGATCGACGCGCACTACGGCTGCATGATCCATCCGCGCAGCGAGTACTTCCGCGCACTGTCCGACAGCGGCCTGGTCCCCACCACGGTCGTCGACCTCACGCCCGACACCATCCCGTACTGGGAGTTGCGCACCCATTCCGAGCTCGCCACCGGCGTCGAACAGCCGTTCCTCACCGCCTACCGCGAGGGCAGCTTCCAGTACCTGATGATCGTCGCCGATAAGGTGGCCAGGTGACCGATAAGCTCGCCGACCCGTCGACCGACCGCGAAACCATGCTCGTCGAGCCGCGCCCTCGTAGCGCGCCCAGCTCAGCGGACCCGGCTCGCCGGTCACC
>NZ_JBHWZY010000987.1:0-2340 GCF_042727815.1 Nocardia sp. NPDC060220 | reverse complement strand
ACAACGTGCTTGCCCGCCACGTCGGCACCGGTGATCCAGGCGGTGCCGTCGACGACGCGGGGGTCGACGAGGTAACGAACACCGTTGGCGGCCAGGCCCTTCGGGCCGATGTAGCCCTTCACCAGGAACGGATTGGCGGCGAAGTCGGCCTCGGTGAGCAGTTCCACCTCGGCGGGTTCGACGGCGGCGCCCAGACGCTTGTCGTCGACCTCGCGGTCACCGGGGACGCCGATGCCGAGGATCTCGGTCTTGCCGTCGGGGTGGCGCAGCTTCACCATCACGTTCTTCAACGTGTCGGCGGCGGTCACCGTGCGGTCGAGGACCTTCGCCTCGTTGGCCCAGTCGACCAGCGTCGCGATGGTGGGGGTGTTCGGGGTGTCGTATTCGACAGCGGCGGCCTGGCCCTCGATGGGCAGCGGCGCGGGCGCGGGCGTGACCACGGCTTCCACGTTCGCCGCGTAGCCGGACTCGACGCAGCGCACGTAGGTGTCCTCACCGACGGGGCTGGCGGCGAGGAACTCCTCGGACGCGCTGCCGCCCATGGCGCCGGAGGTGGCGGCCACGATCACGTACTCGACGTCGAGCCGGTCGAAGATGGCCTGGTAGGCCTTGCGGTGGGTGGCGTAGCTGTTGGTGAGACCGTCGTCGTCGATGTCGAAGGAGTAGGAGTCCTTCATCACGAACTCGCGCCCGCGCAGGATGCCCGCGCGGGGACGTTCCTCGTCGCGGTACTTGGTCTGGATCTGGTAGAGCGTGACCGGCAGATCCTTGTAGGAGTTGTACTCACCCTTGACGGTGAGCGCGAACAGCTCCTCGTGGGTGGGCCCGAGCAGGTAGTCGCCGCCTTTGCGGTCCTTGAGCCGGAACAGGCCGGGCCCGTACTCGGTCCACCGGTTGGTGGTCTCGTAGGGCTCGCGCGGCAGCAGCGCGGGCAGCGAGATCTCCTGGGCACCGGTGGCGTCCATCTCCTGGCGCACCACGTCCTCGATCTTGCGCAGCGTGCGCAGACCGAGCGGCAGCCACGAGTACACGCCGGGGGCGACCCGGCGGACGTAGCCGGCGCGAACGAGCAGTTTGTGGCTGGGCACCTCGGCGTCGGCGGGATCGTCTCGCAGGGTGCGCAGGAACAGGCGGGAGAGGCGGGTGATCACGGATGCACAGGGTAGTCCCTGGTCCGCGCGGGGCGACAGCCGATTACCACCTGGGCGCCCGCGGGCCCCCGAAAACCGGTTCCGACAAAAGAGCGCATATCAGGTTACCCACTACAAATCTATTTCAATCATCAGATAACAACCTGATAACGTAACCGCATCCGGCAATTCTTACGTGACTAGATTTTCTCTATAAGTCAATTACGCACTTACAACAGAAAATTGGTGGCGGTGACGCTGCCCTTGCGAGAGGTCACAATGGCTGAGACGAAATCCATGTCGAAGCGCTGTACAGCGGTGTTCACCGGAGCCGCGTTGGTGGCCGCGGCCCTCGCCGGATGCACCAAGACCGAGACCACCGAGAGCGGTCAGCTCCTGCAGTCGCTGAAGGACAAGGGCACGATCACCGTGGGTTTCGCCGGTGAGGCGCCCTATTCGTTCGAAGAGGGAGGCCAGCTCACCGGTGCCACGGTGGCCCTGCACAAGGAGATCTTCGCCAACCTCGGCATCAAGACCGTCGACGGTGTGCAGACCGAGTTCGGCGCACTGATCCCCGGTCTGCAGGCCAATCGCTTCGACGCGGTCAGCGCCGGGATGTCGATCTTGCCGAAACGCTGTGAACAGGCATCTTTCAGCGAACCGGAATTCATGTACACCACAGCGCTGATGGTGAAACCCGGTAATCCGATGAATTTGACGGATATGCAGTCGATCAAGGCCGGTGGCGCGAAGATGGCCGCGATGACCGGCGCCATCGAATCCGATTACGCCAGCTCGCTGGGCATCGACGCCACCCAGGTCGGCACCCCGCAGGACGGCATGGACGCGGTCACCTCCGGGCGCGCCGACGTGTTCGCACTCACCGCGATCTCGCTGAACTGGCTCAAGAGCCACACCCCCAACGCCGCGGTCGACGTGACACCGTCGTTCGTGGCCGTCATCGACGGCAAACCGCAGGTCGGCGCCGGTGGCACCGTGTTCCGCACCACCGATCCCGATCTGCTCGCCGCCTACAACGCCGAGCTGGCCAAGATCACCGGCGACAAGGACAAGTACTTGTCGATCGTCGGGAAATTCGGGTTCACCGAGCGCGAGCTGCCCGATCCGAAGTACACGACGGCCGCGCTGTGCAAGGGCGAAATCTGATCCACGCATGAGCAATGTCGATGCGGTCCGCGATGCCCTGCCC
>NZ_JBHWZY010000986.1:0-2341 GCF_042727815.1 Nocardia sp. NPDC060220 | reverse complement strand
CCGGCCTGGCCCACACTCGATCACGCCGGACAACACAGCTTTCGATCCCTCGTGACAGCAGCACTGCACTGTGCACGGCTACTGGAACAGGACCCACTGCTGATCAACGCAAGCGCACACCTATTGGCAATCGCCAGGACCGAGCACTGACCTGGCCCGTGAGTTCAAACGCGCTCTTCTGCCGCTGGGCGCGCGGTCGCGAACGTCCGCATCTGCCGATGGGCGGTTGGCGCCGGATCGTATCTGTGGCGGGTGTTCTGTCCTGGTCGCCTGCCAGGCCCGCCGTCCGAGCGATGTAAACGGGCCGCGTTCGGGTCACGACATCTTGTGGTGGTTCTATCGGTGATCTGTGAAGTCACCGATCGGTGGATCCTGATATCACCCCAGATCTGAAGATGTTCGCATCGGCGAATCTCGACAACGCGAGCTCGGTGCAAGGACGTGTGTGCTTCGCCCCATGCAAGGCGTTGGAGGAGTCGCCGTGCCTCGTCGGACAAAGGTCAAGCTCTAGGCCGCGATTCGGCGTGACGCACGAGCGGGGCCGTGATGCCCTCGTGCTGATCAACCCGCTGTTCGGGCGCGGGCTGTCAGGCCGGGCAGGATCAACGTGAGCCAGCGTTCGCGCGCGGCGGAGGGCTGATCGATCGGAGCGGTGGAGAACAACAGGTAGATGTCACCGACGGTGACATCCGGGTGGACGTCGCCGTCCGCTTGTCCGGCGCGGATAAGCGTGGCCAACGCAGTGGCAGCGCGCTGTTCGTCGGCCAGTACCCGGGGATCGGCGCCGAGGGTCTGCGCGGCAGCTTTGGCGGCACGGTTGGTCGCTGAGACCTCCACGACCCGCCGCAGAAACGCCGTGATCTCCTGTGAGGCATCAGCGCCGTCCGCGACGCGATCGCACGCCGCTTCGGCGTCGTCGGCGACCTGGGCTACGTACTCGGCGACGATGGCGGTGACCAGGTCGGCTTTGGTCGGGAAATGGCGATACAGGGTGCCCACGGCGACCCCGGCCGCGGTGGCGATCTCGTTCATGCCCACGTCGGGTCCGTGCGTGGTGATCTGCTCACGTGCGGCGGACAGGATCTTGCTGCGGTTGCGGATCGCGTCGGCGCGCTGCGGTCTGGCCTCGGTCATGAACTTCTCCCACGGGTCCTTGCATGAAGATGAATACTCGTTCATGATAGAACATGAATTGTCATTCATCTTACTGTCAGGAGACGACATGACCGCCAAGACCGCACTCGTCACCGGAGCCTCCTCCGGTATCGGCGAAGCCACCGCCCGCAAACTCGCTACCCTCGGCTTCACCGTCTACGGCGCCGCGCGCCGCACCGACCGGCTGCAGAAGCTCGCCGCCGACGGCATCCGACCGCTGGCCATGGACGTCACCGACGACGCGTCCGTGCGTGCCGGTATCGAACTCATCGTGGCCGAGTCCGGACGCATCGACGTGCTGGTCAACAACGCCGGATACGGTTCCTACGGCGCGGTCGAGGACGTGCCACTCGACGAAGCCCGCTACCAGTTCGAGGTCAACGTCTTCGGAGCCGCGCGCCTGGCCCAACTCGCGCTGCCGCACATGCGTGACCAGCGCAGCGGCACGATCGTCAACATCACCTCCATGGGCGGCAAGATCTACACCCCGCTCGGTGGCTGGTACCACGGCACCAAATTCGCCCTCGAAGGCCTCAGCGACTGCCTGCGGCTCGAGGCCGAACCCTTCGGCGTCGACGTGGTCGTCATCGAGCCCGGCGGCATCCGCACCGAGTGGGGCGGAATCGCCGCCGACCACCTGCGCAAGGTCTCCGGCGACGGCGCCTACTCGACCCAGGCCGACGCGGTGGCCGCCTCGCTGAGCTCGGAGGCCAACGCTCGACGCAATTCCCCGCCCGAGGTGATCGCCGACGCGATCGGAAAGGCCGTCACCGCCCGCCGACCCAAGACCCGCTACACCGTCGGCTTCGGTGCCCGCCCGCTGATCTTCCTGAAGTGGCTGCTGCCCGACCGGGCGTTCGACGCCCTGATCAAGCGCGCCACGGGCGTGCGCGACTGAAGTCGAGCAAAGCCTAGAATTCGCCGGTGGGAGCGGTCAGGTTCCCGCTTCAGCGACGACCGGATTCACCGATGAACGGCGTCAGAATTCACCCGCACAACCACACGACATCTTGTGGTGCAGCTCAGCCCTCGGGTAACCGCTCGCTGGTTTCGGGAGTCGGGGTCTGGGCGTTCCAGCTGGCGAGCAGTCGGATCGCATCATGCTCCGGTGAGCCCGGCTGCGGAGTGAACACGGTCAGAACCTGATCTGTTGCCGCGGTGACGGTGAGGTTCTCGAACGGCAGGG
>NZ_JBHWZY010000985.1:0-2342 GCF_042727815.1 Nocardia sp. NPDC060220 | reverse complement strand
CTTCGGACAGGTCGTAGCTGGTGGTCATGGGTGTCTCCTTAGCCGGTGACGGAAATGGCGGGGTCGAGGAATTCCTTGGTGACCAGGTCCTTCGCGGTCAGGCCGGTCGGCACGTTCGCGCCGCCCGATCGCAGGATGGGGGCGAATTCGTCGATGATGCGCTGGACGCGGGCCTCGTCGAAACTGCCGAGCACGCCGTCGGTGTCGTTGCCGATCAGGCCGCCGTCGATGAGGGCTTTGGATCCGAATTCGGCCAGTTCGGCGCTGTAGGGATTGAGCTTGGGGTTCTGCTCGACCACATCGACGACGACGTCGTTGACGTGGCTGGGATCGGCCTTGAACGAGGCCGTGGCCTGCTGGATCATCGGCACCAGCTTCTGCAGACACGGACGCAGCTCGGCGAGCTTGTCGGCGCGCACGTTGACGGTGCGGGCATAACCCTCGTAGCCGACATCCTTGAGCAGCTGGTAGCCGACCGGCTTGTTCCAGGCCCGCACCTCGTGCTCGTAGGTGAAGGGTTCGGCATTGGCGAAGCCCTGCTGAGCGAAGGACGGATCGGTGACGAAGCGCGAGGGCGAGTTGTCGTAGGAGGCGTCGACCTGCTCCTTCTTCACCAGTCCGCGCGCGACCAGCCAGTCCGGGTACAGCTGGCCCTTGGAGACCACCACCGGCTTGCCGGACTTGCCGATATCGGTGATGCCCTTCCAGTCCGGGTTGGTCTTCGGGTCCCACATCAACATCTGAGGACTGTTGCGCAGCAGCGTGGTGACGGCGACGATCGGCTGCTGACCCGCGGCGGCGATAGCGTGTTCGGAGTGCGCGAGACCGAGGGTGATGCTCTGGTCGACGTACATCTGCGACGGCACGGTCTGGAAGCCGATGGCGGGGCCGCCCGCGCGGATCTCCAGCTGCACGCCGGTGTCCTTACCGTCGGCGACGAGCGGGCCGGTGATCTTGTTGTTGTCGGCGTCGACTTTGTAGCCCGGGCCGAGCAGGCCGAAGATCGGGCCGGAGTCGGTTTCCGGCGCCCACTGGAGCTGGACGACCACGGTGGCCGGGCAAGCGCCCGCGAGTTGCTGTTCGGCCGGGGCCGGTTCGAGCGCGACGGCAGGGGCGTCGGAGGCGTCGCTGGAACAGGCGGACGCGGTGCCGGCCAGCAGCACCGCCAGCGCGGCGATACCTACGCGACGTAGGGGAAGTGTCTTCATGGTGATCCTTAGTTGGCGGAATTGTGCCAGCGGCCGACGCTGACCTTCTGGACGACCGTGAACACGGTGAACACGAGCACGCCGAACAGGGCGGCCAGCAGCAGTGCGCCGATCAGATCCTCGGATTGCAAGCGGGCGCGGTAGGTGTCGAGCAGGGTGCCGATGCCGGGCTTGCCCTGCGCGAAGAACATGTCGCCGATGATGGCGCCGGTGACCGAAAGTCCCGCGGCGGTGCGCAATCCGGTCAGGGTCGAGGGCAGCGCGGCAGGCAGTTGCAGCGACCAGAGGCGGCGCAGACGGCCCGCTCGGCCGAGGGTGAACAGCTCTTGGAGATTGCCGTCGACCGACTTGATACCGAACAGGGTCATCGCGATGATCGGATGGATCGCGATCAGCACACACACGGTGGTGCGGGCGGCGAAGCCGTAGCCCAGCCACAAGCCGATCAGCGGGACCACTGCCAGCACCGGGATCGCCTGGAGAACAACGGCGTACGGGTAGACCACGTTCTCGATCGGTTTGGCCTGACTCATCAGCACCGCGATCGCCACCCCCAGCACCGCCGAGATCAGCAGGCCGGTGATCGCGACCCTGGCGGTGACGGCCAGCGCCTCCAGCATCACCTCGAGTTTCTTCGGGTCGGCCAGCGATTCACTGAACACCACGTGCGGCGGCGGCAGCAGGAAGCGGCGACCCTCGCTGAGGACCAGCATCGACACCGCGTACCAGGCGGCCAGCGCCAAGGTGATCGAAACAATCGGCGCTACCAGCGAACTGCCGAATTTGCGCAGGTGCGCGGTGGGCAGCTGCATCTTCGTGGCGGCGGGAACACGGGCCGCGACACTCACCATCAGGCAGCCTCTTTCAACGAGCGCGAGATGCGCGAGACGAGTTGGGTGAACGCGGGTTCGAAGCGCAGTTCGCGTTCCCGCGGGTAGGGCAGGTCGACGTCGATCACCTCGTGGATGCGGCCCGGCCGGGCCGACATCACCACCACCCGCGAGGCGAGGAATACGGCCTCGGAGACCGAGTGGGTGATGAACAGGGCGGTGAAGGCGTTGTCGCGGTAGAGGCGCAGCAGCTCCTCCTGCATGTTCAGCCTGGTCATCTCGTCGAGCGCGCCGAACGGTTCGT
>NZ_JBHWZY010000984.1:0-2345 GCF_042727815.1 Nocardia sp. NPDC060220 | reverse complement strand
GAACTGCGTCGAGTACTCCGCCCCGGCGGCGGCGCCGCGATCTTCGACTTCCGCTTCACCCGAACCCGCGAGATCCGGCGCGCACTCAGCACCGTATTCGGGTCGGTCGACACCGAAACAGTCCGTCTGCCTTGGCATCCCGTCGCCGTGATCACCTGCTACCGCGTCACCGCATAGGCTCGGCGGATGGCCGGGGAACACACCACGATCGGTGCGGTGGCAGCCCAGTTCGGGCTCGCGACCCACGTGCTGCGCCACTGGGAAGACCGCGGACTGCTCACTCCAGCCCGTGATTCGGCCGGACGCCGCCACTACCGCGGTACCGACATCGACACGATCGCGATGATCGTGCTGGGCAAGAAGGCAGGCTTGTCCCTCGACGATCTCGCCATCCTGTTCATCCGTTCCCCCGATCGGCGCACCCGCCGAGAAGTACTCGAAGCCCATCGCGACCGCCTCGCCGACCAGATCGCCCGCACGCGCGCCGCCCTCGACGCCGTTACCCACGTCCTGGACTGCGACGCCGAGGACTTCCGCACCTGCCCTCACTTCCGCGCCGAACTCGCCGGGGTCCTCGACACCCACACCGACCCGCCGGTGTCGGCAACACCGTCCGACGTGGGACGATCGGCCATGTGACCGGCCCACCCGCGAAACCACAGCACTTGCGCGACCTCGCGCTGCTGCGTCGTGTGCGCGACCGCATCGACCGTGAGTACGCCCAGCCGCTCGACGTCGAAGCGCTCGCCCGCGGCGTCCACATGTCGGCCGGGCACCTGAGCCGGCAATTCCGCCTCGCCTACGGGGAATCGCCGTACTCCTACCTGATGACCCGCCGCATCGAACGGGCCATGGCACTGCTGCGCCGCGGCGATCTGAGCGTCACCGAGGTGTGTTTCGCGGTCGGCTCGTCCTCGCTGGGTACCTTCAGTACCCGCTTCACCGAACTCGTCGGGGTGCCGCCCAGCACCTACAAACAGCGTCAGGACGAACAGACCGCGGGCATGCCGTCGTGCGTGGTCAAGAAGGTGACCAGACCGATCAGGAATCGAGAAGCTTCCGCTCCGGCCGACAATTAGCGTGGTCGGCATGAACCTCACCATCCACTCGAGCTACCTGCCGCAGGACGACCCCGACGCCGCGCTCACCTTCTACCGCGACACACTCGGCTTCGAGGTGCGCAACGATGTGGGCTACAACGGGCTGCGCTGGATCACCGTGGGCCCCACCGGCCAGCCCGACACCTCCATCGTGCTGCACCCACCGGCCGCCGACCCCGGCCTCACCGACGACGAACGCCGTGTCATCAGCGAAATGATGGCCAAAGGCACCTACGCCGGCGTCAACCTCGCCACCGACGACCTCGACGGCCTGTTCGAGAAGCTGCAGGCCGGAGACATCGAGATCGTCCAGGAACCCACCGATCAGCCTTACGGCGTGCGCGACTGCGCCTTCCGCGATCCCGCCGGAAATATGGTCCGCATCCAGCAGACCAAGTAAGCCACCGCGCCGGTAGATTCGATGTCCGGCGATGTCGACTGATCAAGGGAGACCCATGAGCACGGCCAAGAAGACCGGCACCACCATAGAGCCGGCCGACAGCCACGATGTGATCCGCGTGCACGGCGCGCGGGTCAACAATCTGCGCGATGTGAGCATCGAGATCCCCAAGCGCAGGCTGACGGTCTTCACGGGCGTGTCCGGATCCGGTAAGAGCTCCCTGGTCTTCGGCACCATCGCCGCCGAATCACAGCGCCTGATCAACGAGACCTACAGCGCGTTCGTGCAGGGCTTCATGCCCAGCCAGGCCCGCCCCGACGTCGACGTCCTGGAGGGTCTGACCACCGCCATCCTGGTCGACCAGTCCCGCCTGGGCGCCGACCCGCGTTCCACTGTCGGCACCGTCACCGACGCCAACGCGATGCTGCGGATCCTGTTCAGCCGCCTCGGCGACCCGCACATCGGGTCGTCGCAGGCGTTCTCGTTCAATGTCGCCTCGATCAGCGGCGCCGGTGCCGTCGAGGTCGAGAAGAACGGTGTCACCGTCAAGGAACGCCGCAGCTTCGCCATCACCGGCGGCATGTGTCCCACCTGTGAGGGCAAAGGCCAGATCAACGACATCGACCTCACCGAGCTCTACGACGAGAACCTCTCCCTCGACGAGGGCCCGTTCAAGATCCCCGGCTACAGCATGGACGGCTGGATGGGCCGCATCTTCAAGGGTTCGGGCTTCTTCGACCCGGCGAAGCCGATCAAGAGGTACACCAAGAAACAGCTCGCCGACCTGCTGTACAAGGAACCGACCAAGATCAAGGTCGAGGGCATCAACCTCACCTACGAAGGAC
>NZ_JBHWZY010000983.1:0-2348 GCF_042727815.1 Nocardia sp. NPDC060220 | reverse complement strand
CGTCGTGCCGTCGATGCTCGACACCTTGGTCGCCGAGCAACTCCCCTCCTCGCTGCGCCGCGTCCTGGCCATCGGTGAGACTCTGCCGGTCGCACTGACCCGCCGATTCGCCACCGCTGCGCCGAACACCGCCCTGTTCAACGTCTACGGCCCGACCGAGGCCGCGGTCTCGATCACCTGCCACCGGGTGAGCGCCGCCGACGCGACCACCGTCGCGATCGGCACACCGGTCTGGAACAGCCAGGTCTACGTCCTGGACGCACGGCTACGCCCGGTCCCCGTCGGTGTCCCGGGCGAGCTGTACCTCGCGGGTACTCAGCTGGCCACCGGCTACCTGGGCCGTCCCGACCTCACCGCCGAACGCTTCGTCGCCAACCCGTTCCACGCGGGCACCCGCCTGTACCGCACCGGCGACCTGGCCGCCTGGCGCGCCGACGGCGAACTCGAATACCGCGGCCGCACCGACTTCCAGCTCAAGATCCGCGGCTTCCGCATCGAACTCCAGGAGATCGATGCGGTGCTGGCTTCCCATCCCGACGTCGGCTTCGCCGTCACCGTCGGTCGTGAGAACCAGGCCGGGGAAACAGTTCTGGTGTCCTATGTGGTGGCCTCGCACGGCCACGAGGCCGACGTGGACAGTGTCGCGCGATGGGCGGCCCAGGCACTGCCCACCCACATGATTCCGGCCACGATCACGGTGCTCGACGAAGTCCCCCTGTCCCACACCGGCAAACTCGACCGCGCCGCGCTGCCCGCGCCCGCACTCGTCACCCGCGCCTATCGGGCCCCGGACACGGCCATCGAACACACCGTCGCCGCAATCTTCGCCGATGTCCTGCGCCTGGACCGCGTCGGCATGGACGACCACTTCTTCGAACTCGGCGGCACCTCACTGAGCGCCACCCGCCTGTCGACCCAGCTGGGTGCCGCGACGGCCGCGACCGTCCCCGTCACCTGGATCTTCACCACCCCCACCCCGGCGGGCATCGTCGCGGCATTGCGCGCCGAGGGCACCGACAGCGCCGGCATCGATGCCGCTTTCGACGTCCTGCTGCCTTTGCGCACCGAAGGCACCGGCGAACCGCTGTTCTGCGTCCACCCCATCAGCGGTATCGCCTGGTCCTTCAGCGGCCTCGCAGCCCACCTCGACCGCCCGCTGTACGGTCTCCAGTCACCGGCGCTGAGTTCGAGCGAGCCGCTGCCGGATTCGATCGAGGAATGGGCGCTGCGCTACCTCAAGGAGATTCGCGCGGTGCAGGCCGAAGGTCCGTACCACCTGCTCGGCTGGTCCCTGGGCGGTGTCATCGCGCACGCCATGGCGGTGCAACTCCAGGAGGACGGCGAGCAGGTGGCGGTGCTGGCCATGCTGGACAGCACCCTGTCGTCGGCTTCGACGGCTGTCGCGACGACGGTGACCGCCGCCGACCTGCTCGGCGGATTCGCCGGCACCGAGCAGGTGGACCTCGCCGACCCTGTCGACATCCACCAGCTCGCCCGGACGCTGTTCGAGCGCTCCGCACCACAAGCCGCGGTCGACCCGTCCCGCATCGACCGGATCGTCGACGCGGCGACCACCTCGGTCGCCCTCGACGCCGCCTACCATCCCCGCCGTTTCGACGGCACCATCACCTATTTCACCGCGGCCCACAGTGATCCGACCGGAACCACCGGTGCGTCGTCCTGGTCCGAGGCGGTGACCGGCACCGTCGACAATCATGCGGTGGCCGCAACCCACTGGCGCATGACCGAAGACCACGCCCTCACCGTCATCGCCGACACGCTCCGCAAGGAACTGGGCTAGCCGAAACCGAGTGTGGCGCGGCGCTGTCGGCCTGGTAGCGTCGCGGTGTCCGTGACATCGCAGAAGGAGGTGAGACCCATCAACGCAGTAGTCCATGGGTGCTCCCGCCCAGCACGGTCGGCCGCCTGACGCCAAGGTCGCCGGGAGCGCCCCCACAAGGCACTCCCGAAGGGCACAATCATGCATTTCACCGCACACACATCGTCGAACGGTGTCGCCGAACGCCATTTCACCCTGGGTGAGATCACCGGCGTTCTCTGGTCTCGCGCAGCCGATTCCGGCACCATCGCCCCGGTGGTGCTGATGGGCCACGGCGGCGGTCAGCACAAGCAGGCACCGGGCATCGTGGCGCGTGCTCAGCATTTCGTCACCGCCTGCGGCTTCACCGTGGTCGCGATCGACGCTCCCGGCCACGGTGGTAGGCCACGAACTCCTACGGACGACGACCTCATTGCCGCGCTGCGGCATGCCCGAGCTGCGGACGAGCCCGTCGCACCGATCATCGTGGAATACAACGCTTCTCTGGCCGCGCGCGCCGTCCCCGAAT
>NZ_JBHWZY010000982.1:0-2352 GCF_042727815.1 Nocardia sp. NPDC060220 | reverse complement strand
CTGCCTACCGTGGCAGGGGCTGACCGAGCAGAATGGTCTCCAGCAAACGGATCACCGTCTCCTGCGGACTGATTCCATGGTCACCGAAGGTGCGCCCGAGGTCGACCACGAGGCTGAAGGCCGCGTGCACGAGGATCCGGGCCTCGCCGATGGACAGGTCCGGCCTCGCTTCCACCACCAACTTCGCCCATTCGGTGATGATCAGCTGCTGGAGATGGCGCAGGGTCACCTGATCGGGTTGGTCTACATGGCTGAACTCGGCGTAGTAGACGAAGGTCAGCGCGCGCTCGGCGAACGAGCCGGAGACATAGAGCTCGATCAGTGTGCCGAGTGCTTCGGCCGGAGTGTCCGCGGCGGCTGTCGCGGGTGCGATCGCTCCCGATACCCGGTCGGCGGCGCGCCGGAACGCGGCTACCAACAGGTCGCTCTTGCTGCGGTAGTAGCGGTACACCGCCGATGCGGCCGACAGATCCGCGGCGGCGGCGATGTCTTCCATGCTGACATTCGGATAGCCGCGCTCGTGGAACAGCTCGACAGCCTTGCCCAGCAGCAGATCATGTTTGAACGGCTGCGGTTGCTCGCCCCTCGAACCGGCAGTCTTGGTGCTGTCGTGTCCGCTGAGATCAGCGTCGATCAACGTCCAGCTGGTCGCATGGAGCAGCCGGGCGAGGGCCTTCACCGGAATGGTGGCGTGGTGGTCGCCGATGCTGCTCGCCACGGCAAAGATCGAGACTGCGCGAACCGCCCGGTCTCGACCGTCCAACTCGGGTCGTACCTCGCCGATCAGCTTGCGCAGCGTGGCGATCGCCGCGGCGAATTGATCGGTGAACTCCTGAAGATCGGCCGGCTCGAGATAGCGGCGCTCCCAGCGAGCCAGCGCCACGGTCGGCCGATTGGCGATGGTCAAGCCGATGATGGCGTCGAGCACATGATCGACGCGCCGGCGCGGCTCCCAGTCGACGGCCTCGGCGGGCAGCTCGACCGCGCCGACAGCGATCCCGGACAATCGCAGAAGTTCCTCCCGGAACAGTGCGTATTTGCTCGGAAAGTGCCGATACAGCGCGGTGGAACTGATGTCGAGGCGCCGTGCGATGTCGTCCATGCTGACACCGTGGTATCCGTGCGCGCCGAAGGCGGCGGCCGATTCTGCCGCGATCTGGGCACGACGATTCTTCGGCCTGCGCCTGACTTGGCGAGTCGGCGCATCCGCGGGGGATTCGTCTGCCTGGCTGCTCGTCGTCTTACCCTTTGTTCCGCGCGGGGACAGTGAGTTCCCGATGATCTTGCCTGTCATGCTATCGCCTGGCGGCGTGAGGTCGATCCGCCGGACCGCGTCATGGGGCGGGAGGCGAGGTCAACGGGGAGTTCACCTTCTCGACGAGCCAGCGGCCGTCGTCATTGTGCAGGTTGAACACCATCGACAGCTGACTCGGCTTGGGCTTGTGCTCGGTACCCAGGCTCGAGATGGTCGTTCCGATCACCACGATCGCCTCAGCGGAGTTCTCGTCGCCGGAGCGCAGCGCGCACTGGGTATCGGTCACCTTCGAGATGACCTCACCCTGGGTGAGGGCGTCGCGCAGCTCGGTGCTGGTGGATTCGAACTGTTTCTTCCAGTCACCCGTCGCGCCCGCGAGGACAGCCTTGAAGTAGGTGTCGAGGCTCTTGCTGTCGTAGTCGGCCAAGGCCGGCGCGTAGTGGCACGCGGCCTCGCGGGCCTGCTGTTGGGCCGCGAGGAGATCGGTGCTGTTCTTGTTCTCCACGAACAGGAACACCGAGGTCGCCACCGAGGCGCCGAGGACGATCGCGGTGGCACCGCGCAGGCCGAGAGTTCTGCGGTCCATCGCCCACCACTTGGCCTCGGTGGCCTTCGCATCGACTGTGTCCGCGAGACCTTCCGATGGTGCTGTGCTGGTGGATGTTTCGTCGCTGGTCATAGCTTTTCGTGCTCCTTATCTTGGTGCGGGCACCGAGGGCTGGGACAGTTCGTCACCGGTCACACCGGGCGGCGGTCCCGCACCGTTGTCGGGGCCGGCGGGTCGTGGTGCGTTCGCCGACCCACGGACCTGCAGCGCTGGGTTATCGGTGACGCAGTAGTTGTAGAGGCGCACCCTGGTATCGGCGGTGGCCTGTGTCGGCAGGATCGGAACAGTGTCGTAGTCGCAGGTCGGTCGCGGCCACGGATCCACGAGGGTGAAGAAGGCGTTGTCGTGGGCGGGGATCCCGACCGCCTCGGAGAAGCGGCTCAAGGTGGGAAACAGCAGCTCGATCGCGGGTTGACGCAATTTGGCTGCGCAGCATCCGGCCGGTGGAGTAGATGCCCGAATTGCACGATGAGAGTGCCGCGGTGAGCAG
>NZ_JBHWZY010000981.1:0-2361 GCF_042727815.1 Nocardia sp. NPDC060220 | reverse complement strand
CCTCCTGCGCCCGCGTTCAGCCGTTGGACTCGAAGTGCTGCTTGAGGTTGCGCAGCGTGCGGCGGATGTTCTTGCGCTGGAATTCCACGAAGGTGTCGCCGCCGGTGGCGATCCGGTCGAAGACCTGAACCGCCGCGTCCGGCCATGACTTGCGATCGTCGTGCCAGGTCTCGGTGACCAGGGTGCCACCGTCGTCCGGCTCGAACCGGTAGTCCCAGGTCGCGATACCCGCGCGGATCCATGGCCGCCGGACGCCGATCGCCTCGACGCGGAACGCGAACCGCTTTCCCGGCTCGGCCGCGATCACCACGCAGCTGGTCACCCAGCGAGCACCGCCACGCTTGTTCAACCCTTCGAATTCCATTCCCACATAAGTGGACTCGCGCGGTTGGGCCACCTTGGCGCCACGGTTCTCCGGGCTCCACCGACCCATCAGAGTCGGATCGCTGACCTGCTGATAGATGGACACCGGATCGGCAGCGATGTCGATGCTGTCGAAGACGGTCGTGGTGCGGCTCATGGGCACGAACCTAGCCGACTGTGGTGTCGGCGCCGTAGCTCGGTGATCGCCGCCTCGGCGGACCGAGGGCATCTCACAGCATGTCGTCCGAAAAACTATGTCGGATAGTAAATTGGGCGGGCGGCATCCGGTCCGGTGGTGTTGTCGCGGCGGACGAGGGGGAGCGATGAAGGGGCTCGGGGCGCTGGAGAGCCAGGTGATGGCTGTCCTGTGGGAGAGTTCGGCGGCGCTGTCGGTGCATGATCTGGTGGATCGGTTGGACAACGACCAGCGGGTTCCCGCGTACACCACCGTGCTGACCGTGGTGACGCATCTGTGGGAGAAGAAGTGGGTGCGGCGCGAGAAGGTCGGGCGTTCCTATCGATACCGGCCCAGCCGAACCCGGGCCGAGGCGACGACCGATCTGCTGCGCGAGATCCTCGACGCCAGCCCCGACGCTCCCGCGGTGCTGTTGCATCTGGTCCGCACGGCCAGTGCGCCCGAGGTCGAGGCGCTGCGCCGGGGACTCTCCGACGACGAGCGCGGACCATGATCCTGCTGACCGCGTTGCTGGCGGCCGGTATCGCGCTGGCTGTGCTCGCTCCAGCGTTCCTGTCCCGGGTCGATTTCACCGCCGCCCCGGTCGCCGGGTTGGTGGCGTGGCTGGGTGCGCTCGTCGCGACGATCGGCTGTGGGGTGCTGGCCGTGATCGCGTTGGCGTGGCCGGGCGATCCGCCGGGAAATGTGTTGGCGGGCACCGTGGTGCGCAGTCTGGCCGCGGTCGAACCGGCGGTCGTCACCTGGGCGGCGGGGCTGATCATGCCGATCGCCGTGGTCGCCACCATCGTACCGACCGGACAGCTAACACGGATCGTCGTCGGCTACCGGGGGCGCGGGGCCGCGCTGCGCCGCAAGCATCGGGAGTTGGTCGAGATGGTGGGCCGGGTCGATGGGGCTGGGGCGAAACTGGTACGGCTCGATCATCCGATTCCGCTGGCGTACAGCGTCGCCGGGCGCGGTGGGTACGTGGTGGTCACCGACGGTCTGCGGAGCTGCCTGACCGAACCGCAGTGGCGTGCGGTACTCGCGCACGAACACGCGCATCTGCGCGGGTTCCATCACCACATTCTCGGCATCTGTCAGGTTCTCGCCCAGGCCTTTTCGTGGATTCCGCTCTTCGCCGCGGCCCCGGTCGCCGTTGCCACCTTGGTCGAATTCGCCGCCGATCGGTCGGCCGCGGCCTCGACCGATTCGCGGGCGCTGTCCGGGGCGCTGCATACCGTCGCCTCCCGCATGCCGTCGATTCCGGGCACGCCGCTGCGGTTGATCGATGACTCGCTGTCGATGCGTCTCGAGTGCCTGGCGGCCGCGCCGGAGTCTCGTGCCGTCGCACGCCGAACGGCGATCACGATGCTGGTCGCCATGATGCTGCTCGCGCCTGCGGCGGCGGTGGCCGTGGTCGGTGTGAGTGCGGCACTGGTGAGCGCGCTGGTGGTCTGAGAACCCGCCACGAAAAACTATGTTCCATAGTATTTTGACCGAGAAAGGTGAAATACCTCTAGTTCAGAATTGAGAAGTCTTGCGTTCCACCATCTCCCGTCGGGGACCAGCAGGTTCGACGTACCTACCGATACTCGCCGTCACCCTGATCGCCACAGGCCTCGCGGGGCCGGGGCACGCCACCGCTGATCCGGGACAGACCCGCTATTCGCTGGTCGACGGCTGCTACCGAATCGACACGCCGACAGGGCCGTTGGTCCCGGGAGCCGGGCCGTACCGGATGCGGGCGACAGCGCTCGGCGAATACCTGCTCTACGGTCGCAACGGCGACGTCCTGGCAGCCGGACAGGGGGCGACCAGCC
>NZ_JBHWZY010000980.1:0-2363 GCF_042727815.1 Nocardia sp. NPDC060220 | reverse complement strand
CCTGAATTCCTCGCGTGACGAATTCGACTCCGGCGCCGATCGGCACGCCAATTTCGCCGACGGCACCATCGACCCGCAACTGCTGGCCGAGGTCTGCCGTACGGCCGGTGCGCCGGTCATCCTGGAAACCCCGGCCGACGGGGTCGCCGAGGACCTGGCCTACCTGCGGGAGCACATCGGCTGACGGCGTTGGGATCACTTCGAGGCAAACCCTGTCTGTCGAACGGGATTCACGGTGTGCTTGATGCATACCAACCGATCGAGAACGACAGTGAAGGTGATCCCCATGACGGTCGACCACGCCCTCCCCGCCACCCTGACGGTGACCAAGCTCGGCGCCCACATCGGCGCGCAGATCGATGGTGTCCGGCTCGGCGGTGACCTGGACGCGGCGACCGTAGCGAAGATCCGGCGCGCGCTCAACGAGCACAAGGTGATCTTCTTCCGCGGTCAGAACCACCTCACCGAGGACGGTCAGTACGAATTCGCGGAGCTGCTCGGCAGCCCGACCACCCCGCATCCCACGGTGAAGTCGGCCGGTGTGAAGAGCCTGGCCATCGACTCCGAGCGCAGCCGCGCCAACTCCTGGCACACCGATGTGACGTTCGTGGACCGCGTGCCGAAGACGTCGATCCTGCGCGCCGAGCACCTACCCACCTACGGCGGCTCGACCACCTGGGCGTCCACGGTCGCGGCCTACAACTCACTGCCCGCTCCGCTCAAGGCGCTGGCCGAGAACCTGCGCGCGGTGCACACCAATCTCTACGACTACGCCGGAGCGGTCGACAAGGTGCGCCCGTCACAGGTCGAGTACTCGACGGAATTCCAGTCCGATGTGTACGAGACCGAACACCCCGTCGTGCGGGTGCACCCCGAGACCGGCGAGCGTGCGCTGCTGCTCGGCCATTTCGTGAAGCAGTTCGTCGGGATTCCGTCCCGTGAGTCCGACCAGCTGTTCCGTCTGCTCCAGGATCGGGTCATCCGCCTGGAGAACACCACCCGCTGGAACTGGTCCGACGGCGACGTCGCAATCTGGGACAACCGCGCCACTCAGCACTACGCCATCGACGACTACAACGATCAGCCGCGTCGCCTCACCAGGATCACCCTCGCCGGTGACATCCCGGTCGGCGTCGACGGACAGGCCAGCACCGTGTTGAAGGGCAATGCCGAGGACTACTCGATCATCGAGGAAGTGGAGCTCCTCGCCAGCTGAACTATCGGTTCGCCGCCGGGCCCGCACGTGCCCGGCGTCACCGGGGGTCGCACTGCGATACTGCCTGTATGAGTATTCGGCCGTTGGACGGTGTTCGCGTCCTGGAACTCGGTAACTATGTTGCCGCTCCCACTGCCGGACGTATCCTCGGCGATTTCGGCGCCGAGGTGATCAAGGTGGAACGCCCCGGCACGGGCGACGAATTACGCAACTGGCGGTTGTACGGTGGCGATACCTCGATGCTGTATCGCACCGTCAACCGCAACAAGAAATCGATCGTGCTGGATCTGCGGACCGAGGCGGGGCGCGCGATCGTGCTCGATCTGGTGAAACAGTGCGATGTGCTGCTGGAGAACTTCCGGCCCGGAATGCTCGAGAAGTGGGGGCTGGGGCCCGAGGCGCTCGAGGAAGCGAACCCGAAGCTGGTGATCACGCGGATC
This sequence comes from Nocardia sp. NPDC060220, assembly GCF_042727815.1. NCBI lineage: Bacteria > Bacillati > Actinomycetota > Actinomycetes > Mycobacteriales > Nocardiaceae > Nocardia > Nocardia sp. NPDC060220. The sequence continues at coordinate 707 of NZ_JBHWZY010000980.1, read as the reverse complement.
TCGGCATACGGCCAGACCGGGCCGATGGCCGCGCGACCGGGATTCGCCGCGGTCGCGGAGGCGGTCGGTGGCCTGCGTGAGCTGGTGGGGGATCCCGACCGGCCGCCGGTGCGCACCGGGGTGTCGATCGGTGACTCGATCGCGGGCATCTACGCGGCGTTCGGGACCGTGATGGCACTGTTCCAGCGCGAACGGGTCGCGGGTCCGGTGCCGCAGGCGGAGCGGATCATCGATGTCGCGCTGAACGAGTCGATCCTGTCGGTGATGGAATCGTTGATCCCCGACCATCTCGCCTACGGCATCAACCGGGAGCGGGTCGGCGGCCGGATGGAAGGCATCGCGCCGTCGAACGCCTACCCGACCAGCGATGGTTACTCCATCATCATCGGTGGCAACGGCGATGCCATCTTCCAGCGGTACATGCAGGTGATCGGCCGGCCCGACCTGGCCGTCGACCCCGAGCTCGCCGACAACAACGGCCGCTGGCGCAACCGCGAGCGCCTCGACGCCTCGATCGCGGAATGGTCGAGCAAACACACGCGCGCGCAGGCGCTGAAACTGCTCGATGACGCGGCCATCCCGTGCGGCCCGATCTACACCGCCGCCGACATCGTGGCCGACGAGCAGTACCGCGCACGCAATATGATCCAGATGTTCCCTGTCGACGTGGGCGAGGCCGAACCCAAGCAGGTGGGTTTCGGTGGCAT
>NZ_JBHWZY010000979.1:0-2363 GCF_042727815.1 Nocardia sp. NPDC060220 | reverse complement strand
GCATCCCGAAATCGAAGGGTTCTCGATCACGGCGGGCAACAGCAGCGGCATCAACGACGCCGCCGCCGCCGTGACAGTGACCGCTGACGACTACGCCGCGAGTGCGGGCCTGGAGGTTCTCGCGACAGTGCGTGCCTGGGCGAACGTGGGTGTGACACCGGCGGACAACGGCATCGCCGCGGTGAACGTGATCGGCAAGGTGCTCGACCGTGCCGGGTTGACCGTCGGCGACGTGGCGCTGTGGGAGATCAACGAAGCGTTCGCCTCGGTGCCGATCGCCGCGTGCCGCGCGCACAACATCGACGAGGAGCGGGTGAACTTCTCCGGCAGTGGATGCAGTCTCGGCCATCCGATTTCGGCTTCGGGCGCCCGCCAGGTGGCGACCCTGATCTACGAGCTCCGCCGTCGCGGCGGCGGCATCGGCGTCACCGCGATGTGCGCGGGTGGCGGCATGGGCGGCGCCCTCGTCATCGAAGTCTGAGTGCTTTCACCGAGAGAATGGAGATATCTGTGTCGGACGCAGTGCTAGTGGAGCGGCGCGGGCGAACGCTGGTGATCACGATCAACCGGGCGGACGCGCGCAACGCGATCAATCTCGCCGTCAGTCAGGGACTCGCCGACGCCGTCGACGAGCTCGACGAAAGCCCTGAGCTGTCCGTCGCGGTGCTGACCGGCAGCGGCGGAAACTTCAGCGCCGGAATGGATCTGAAGGCATTCGCGGCGGGGGAGTACCCCTACGTCGCCGGTCGCGGCCTCGGATTCACCGAGAAGCCACCGGTCAAGCCCATCATCGCCGCCGTCGAAGGTTACGCGCTGGCCGGCGGCACCGAGTTGGTGCTGGCCACGGACCTGGTCGTCGCGTCCACAACCGCGCGGTTCGGGGTTCCCGAAGTCAAACGTGGCCTGGTCGCGGGCGGCGGTGCGCTGTTGCGGCTGCCGCAGCGCATTCCGTACCAGAAGGCGCTCGAATTGGTCCTGACCGGTGACACTTTCACGGCAGACGCCGCCGCCGCGTGGGGCTTGGTCAACGAGGTGGCCGAACCGGGACAGGCCTTGGATCGGGCGCTGGCTCTGGCCGAGCGGATCACCGCCAACGGGCCGATCGCGGTCGCGGTGACCAAGGAGGTCATCGTCAAGGCGGCCGAGTGGAGCACCACCGAGATGTGGCAGAAGCAGCTCGAGCTCATCGCCCCGGTCTTCGGGACGAAGGACGCGCAGGAAGGCGCGAAGGCGTTCGCGGAGAAGCGAACTCCCCAGTGGACGGGCACCTAGGCCAACGTGCCGCCCACCCATCATCAAACCATGAAGTGAAGGAGACGCAGTGTCGTTCGAAGGTGAAGTAGTTCTGGTGACCGGTGGTGCCGGTGGCCTGGGTGACGCGACGGTGCGCAAGTTGCACGCCGAAGGCGCGGCCGTTGTCATCGCCGATGTCAACGACGACAAGGGCAAGGCGCTGGCCGAGGAGCTGGGCAACAAGGCCGTCTATGTGCGCACCGACGTGCTCGACGACTCGACGATCGAGGAAGCGTTCGCCGCGGCCGACGAACTGGGCACGCTGCGCTACGCGGTGATCGCCCACGGTGGTTTCGGAGTGCTCGAGAAGGTCGTCAACCGGGACGGCACGCCGCACACGTTGAAGGGCTTCACCGACACGATCGGGCTGTACCTCACGGGTACCTACAACGTGCTCCGGCTCACCGCGGCCAAGATCGCCAAGCTGGAACCGAAGGAAAGCGGCGAGCGCGGCGCGATCGTCATGACCAGCTCCATCGCCGGCTACGAGGGCCAGATCGGTCAGTCGGCCTACGCGGCGGCCAAGGGCGGCGTGATCTCGCTGACCCTGACCGGCGCTCGCGACCTCAGTGCGGTGGGCATCCGGGTGAACAGCATTGCGCCGGGAACGATGCACACCCCGATCATGGACTTCCTCGGCGAGGAGAAGCTCGCGAAATTCGCTGCGGCGGTGCCGTTCCCGAAGCGGCTCGGCGCACCTGCCGAATACGCGTTGCTGGCACAGCATCTGCTCGAGAATCCGTATATCAACGGTGAAGTCGTGCGTATCGACGGCGGGCAGCGTTTCCAGCCCAAGTAGATTCGCCGCCATCCTTGTCGATGGACAGACGCCGATGGCCGCCACTTCGAATGCGGAGTGGCGGCCATCTGCTGTTCGGGCGGGTTCCGGCTCGGCTACAGCTCCGTACGTCCGCGATCAGAGCGGGTATGGGAATACACATCGCAATCTATCCCGTAAGTGAAACCGTTGTCTTATCGTCAACGTGTTGGATCACGGTACGAAGATGTCTGTCAGCGCAGGAGCGGATCGCGTGGCATTCCGAGAATGCGTTCCGCGATCTGGTTGCCGG
>NZ_JBHWZY010000978.1:0-2369 GCF_042727815.1 Nocardia sp. NPDC060220 | reverse complement strand
CCGTACTTCCTCGAGCGCGTCGACCGCACCTTCGAGATGCACTCCACCTGGACGATGCAGGACTTCGGCGGCAGGCTGCCCTCGGAAGTGTTCCGCGACCACTTCATGACCTGCTTCATCAGCGATCCGATCGGTGTGCGGCTGCGCCACGAGATCGGCATCGACAACATCATGTGGGAAATGGACTACCCGCACAGCGATTCCATGTGGCCCGACGCTCCCGAGGTACTCGAGCAGGTACTCGGGCGCGAGCAGGTGCCCGACGACGAGATCGACAAGATGACCCACCTCAACGCGATGCGCTGGTACTCCTTCGACCCGTTTCAGCACATTCCGCGCGAGCAGGCCACCGTCGGCGCGCTGCGGGCGGCCGCGGCCGATCACGACGTCAGCGTGCAGGCCCGCAAGCACAAGAACTCCACATCCGAGGACAAGCTCGAGGCGTTCGCGGCGCAGATCAAAGCGGCTACCGCCCAGAACGCGGGCTGACCGCACGACGACGCGGCCACCCTCGGTATGCAGACCAGGGTGGCCGCATCCTTCTCCGAAATCGATGAGGTGATGAATTGAGCATTTCGGTAATGCTCGAGATGGTCGCGGCCAGTGAACCGGAGCGGGCCGCGGTCGTCTCCGACGGAACGCGAACGAGCGCGGCGCAATTGAGCGAACTGGCCGACCGGGCGGCCGGACTGATCGGTTCCTCCGGTGCCGAGCATGTCGCGTACGTGGGAACCGGCGGCATCATGCTGCCGCTGTTGCTGTTCGGATCCGCGCGCGCCGCGGTGGCGTTCACACCGCTGAACTACCGCCTCAGCGCTACCGGCCTGCGCGACCTGATCGACCGGCTGCCGAATCCGCTGATCGTTGTCGACTCCGAATACCTCGAGATGGTGGCGGGCTGCGGCAAACAGGTCATCGATTCCGCGTTGTTCCTCGCCGCCCTCCGGACCGCCGACGGGGCGCACACAGTTCAGGACGCCTCGCCCGACGACGTCGCCGTGCTGTTGTTCACCTCCGGCACGACCGCGCGACCCAAGGCCGTCGAACTGACGCACGCCAATCTCACCGGCTACGTGATGGGCACCGTGGAGTTCGCCTCCGCCGAACCCGGCGACGCGGCGCTGATCTGTGTGCCGCCTTATCACATCGCGGGCGTCAGCGCGGCGCTGTCGAATCTGTACGCGGGCCGACGCACCGTGTACCTGCGCCAGTTCGACCCGGTCCGCTGGATCGACCTCGTCCGCGAGGAACAGATCACCAACGCCACGGTCGTACCCACCATGCTCGATCGCATCGTCACCGTGCTCCGTGCCGGGCCCGGCGTCGAACTTCCGACGCTGCGCACCCTGGCCTACGGCGGCGCCAAGGCACCGCTGCCGCTGGTTCGCGCGGTGCTCGAGCTGCTGCCCGAGGTCGGCCTGGTCAACGCCTACGGTCTCACCGAGACCAGTTCGACCATCGCGGTGTCGACCCCCGAGGATCACCGACTCGCCCACGGGTCCAACGACCCCGCGGTCGCCAGGCGACTCGGCTCGGTCGGGCGGGCGGTGCCCGGTGTCGAATTGCAGATCCGCGACGCCGCCGGTGCGGTGCTCGCGCCCGGCGCGGTCGGCGAGTTGTTCGTCCGGGGACCGCAGGTTTCGGGAATATACGCCGAGCTCGGTTCCGTCCTCGATGCCGAGGGCTGGTTCCCCACCAAGGACCTCGCCGAGCTCGATGCCGACGGCTATCTGTTCATCGGTGGCCGCTCCGACGACACCATCATCCGCGGCGGGGAGAACATCGCTCCCGCCGAGATCGAGGACGTGCTCGTCGAACATCCCGATGTTCGCGAAGTCGCCGTGATCGGCGTGCCCGACGAACAGTGGGGGCAGATCATCGTCGCCGTCATCGTCGCCTCCCCCGGCGCCACGCCTGATCCGGAACTGCTGCGCGCCCACGTGCGGGCCAATCTGCGTGGGTCGCGCACGCCGGACCGGGTCGTCTTCCGCGACGACCTTCCCACCACGCCGACCGGCAAGATCCTGCGGCGCAACCTCATCCAGGAGATCTCCTCCGCCCCGTCCATCCTCTAGGAGTCATCGTGATCAAGAGCGGCACCCGGCTGACGAGCCAGGTCTGTGAAACACAGGTCATCGTCATCAAATCCACCGACGCCATCGACGACTTGCGTTGTGGCGGTGCCCCGATGGTGCCGTTGGGCAGCGAGACCGGCACCGGGGCGGTCCTCGATCCCGCGTTCGCCGGCGGCACCGCGGTCGGTAAACGCTACGTCCACGACACCGGCGCCGAACTGCTCGTCACGCGAGCGGGCAAAGGCACCCTCGATGTGAACGAGATCCCGCTCGGTCTCAAGGAGGCCAAGCAAC
>NZ_JBHWZY010000977.1:0-2370 GCF_042727815.1 Nocardia sp. NPDC060220 | reverse complement strand
CCCGAACCGCAGGCGCCTGTCCCGAAATCAGCTCCCGAAGCCCCGGCGCCCCGTGCAACCCCCGAGTCCGAGAGTGCTCAGCCTTACACCGCCGAACCCGGCGGTGCACCGGGCAGCGACTCGCCGGGCGGTGGCGGCGCCGCACCGTCGACCGGATCAGCTCCCAACGGAGCCGGAGATTCACCCCGGTCACCGGCCCCCGCCGGAGCAGGGGATCCACCCGCCGTGCCCACACCCGGCGGCGGTGCGGCGGTTCCCGCCCACGAGGTCCGACCCACCAGCGACACGGGGATCCTCCCCGAGCCGAATCTTCTCTCGGTGATCGGTGGCCTCATCGCTTTGGGGCTCGCCGGCGGCGGATCGGCCGTGGTCAGTTTCCAAGGCGCCGCCCAGGCTCAGGCACGTATCGCGGCCGCCCGAGCCGAGTTCTTCGGACCGCGGCCGTGATCGTGGGCATTGCCTTCGGCCCGCTTCATCGGCTGACTCGGTTGCGAGCGGCGGCTGATCTGGACTGAGAGACGTTGCCGCCGTACCGGATCCGATGCGGACCGCTGCGGTTACTCGAGTTCGCCGATGTTGCCGATCACCCGGTTCAGTTGGACCCTGCCCTCGGACAGGTTGTAGGTGACACACGCGATGGCGAGTTTTCCGGCCTGGATCTTCTCGGCGATGGTGCTCGACCGTTGCGTCAGCAACAGGCCGGTCTCCTCCACGTGCCGTGCTTCGAGTTCGTCGACGGAGCTCAGTCCTTCACGGCGGCCCAGCAGGATCGACGGGGTGACCCGTTCGACGACACTTCGAATGAATCCGCCGGGCACGGCGCCGGAATCGAGGGCGTCGATCGTGGCGCGGACCGCACCACAGCTGTCGTGCCCGAGGACGACGATCAGTGGCACATCCAGGACCGCGACACCGTATTCGATCGATCCGAGCACGGAGCCGTCGACGACGTGGCCGGCTGTGCGCACGACGAACATGTCGCCGAGGCCGCGGTCGAAGATGATCTCGGCGGCGACTCGGGAGTCGCCGCACCCGAACAGGATCGCGGACGGATGCTGCCCGGTGGTGAGTTCGGTTCGGTTCGCTGCGCCTTGGTTGGGATGCTGCAGTCGTCCTTCGACGAAGCGATCGTTTCCCTCGCGGAGGGTCTTCCAGGCGGCAACAGGACTCGTATGCGGCATATGTCCAGTTCTAACATGCGCTTGGATCGCGACCCGCGGGGTGGTCGGCTCCTTGGTTGTCGGTCGCGGACCGCTCACCCGGCGGACCCCAGTTTTGCGACCGAGTAGAGGACGGATCGGCGAACGCTGTCAGTGGCGGCACCGACCACCGCACCCGGGCAAGGCCATTGCGAGCGGCCGGCCCGACCCCGCAGCGACGTATGCTGGTCGCGATCGGCGCCCAGGGCACCTTCGAGTACTTTCCGCCTCGAACCGGCTACGTGCCCACTGACAAGCGAGAAGGTCGTGTCGAAAAGCCCGAATGTGCGGTGGTTCTGGTCCGTCCTCACGCTCGTGACGTGTGGAGCGCTCTTGTGGGGGTGTGCCGCCTCCGTTGTCATGCCGAAACTGGACAAGGATCTGTCCGCCGAGGAGGCGCGACGGGTCATGGAACGGCGGAGTGTCTGGATACCCGACTCGTTCGAGTTGGTCAGCATGCGGCGATTCGGGTGCCCGCCGTTGGCGGGTATGTGCGGCTACGCAGGCAGCTATGTCGCACCAGCGGAACACTTCCCTGACTATCGGGCGATGTACACCGATTCGACGTATACCCAACCGCTGCAGAAGATTACCTGCGCCGAGCTGACCAAGCGGCTGGGATTCGAGCCGACGACCGAACGCACAGACTGGAACTTCGATTGCGCGAACGCGATCGAATTGTTCGCCAGCTCGCCCTATGGCGACATCAGAGCCGACTACCCCCAGGTGACGATCGTTCGGGACTCTCGGTTCGCCACAATCCACTTCTATTCACGTCCGAGCTGACGTGACCGGGGCTCTGACCAACTCGCCGATCAGATCGCGGGCTGGGCGCCGTCGTCGGTGCGGCCGCGGCGGCTTCCGGTGTAGGCGTTTTCGCGCAGCCAGTTCACCACTCGCGGCATCAATGTGACGTCGGCAGGATGGTTGAGGATCGGATCGAAGAAGTCGGTGCGGTATTCGCCAGGCTCGGCTCGCCGTAGGTCGAGTTCGCCGACGGTTTCGGGTGGGCGGCCGATGCCATCGGCGGTGATCGAGAACCGGATCACCCGGTCGTCGAGGTGATCGTCGAGGGCACGCAGGGACGCGGTATTCGGCAGGTCGTCGGTGTCGAGCGGTTCGGCGAAGAGCCAGACCGGTGGGGCGTCGGCGAATCGGTAGGGCAGCAGCG
>NZ_JBHWZY010000976.1:0-2349 GCF_042727815.1 Nocardia sp. NPDC060220 | reverse complement strand
CCGCGGTGGGCTCGTTGACGATGCGCAGCACGTTGAGACCGGCGATCTGGCCGGCTTCCTTGGTGGCCTGACGCTGGGCGTCTTCGAAGTAGGCCGGGACGGTGATCACGGCGTCGGTGATCTCCTCGCCCAGGTAGGCCTCGGCGTCGCGCTTCAGCTTCATCAGCGTGCGCGCGGAGATCTCCTGCGGCCTGTACTTCTTGTCGTCGATCTCGACGTTCCAGTCGGTGCCGATGTGGCGCTTGACCGAGCGGATGGTGCGGTCGACGTTGGTGACCGCCTGGTTCTTCGCGGGCTGACCGACGAGAACCTCGCCGTTCTTCGCGAAGGCGACGATCGAGGGGGTGGTGCGCGAGCCTTCCGAGTTCGCGACGACGACCGGCTCGCCGCCTTCGAGCACGGCGACGACGGAGTTCGTGGTCCCGAGGTCGATTCCGACCGCACGAGCCATAGTGGTTTCCTCCTGTTTGACGTTCGGTTATTGCAACGCTGAGCGCAGTGGGCTCAATCCTGCCTTCGAGATCCACCGTGAGTCAACCCGAAGTTGAGTCAGGTCCGCTCATGTTGTTGATCAGCACAACCAGTAGCTGCGGCGATTCATTCCCGCCACCCGAAAAAATTTCCCGGCCCCCGAGCCATTCTTGCCACGAGTGCGCTCAACTGCAGCCCCCGATGCGCGATCGTGACGGTCCGGAGACCATCGGCGGGCTATCGGGTGAGGCCGGGATGGATGCCGGGACGAAGGCCGTTGCCCTCGGCGGTTCGGCGCAGGAGATCGAGGAAGAGCGCGCGGTCCTCGGGAGACAGGGGCGACAGGAGTTCGGCGTCCAGCTCGGCTACCCGCTGCTCGGCTCGAGCCAGGAGGGCATGAGCGGCGGGCAGGAGGTGGAGCGCGTATGCGCGCCGATCACTGGGGTGACGGCGGCGTTCCACGAGGTTGCGTTTCTCCAGGTCGTCCACCAGGCCGACCATGACATTGCGGTGGATCTCCAGCGCCTCGCCGAGTTCCTGCTGCGTGCGGCCGTCGTGGGCGCTCAGGAGTTTCAGCATGCCGAAGTGGCGGGGCTTGATGCCCAGCGGCGCCAGTAGATCGCTGAAGCGGTAGGCGGTATGGAAGCCCAGTTGGCCGAGGAGGAATCCGGCGTGGGTCGACAGCTGCGTCGGGTCGGTCACACCCCTACGATACGCCGATTAACGCACCATTCATGATTGCCCTATTGATTGATAATCACTCGAGGTGCATAGTTTGAGAGGCCCCCTACTCGAAGAGAGACTCTCGTGACTACCTCCCCCACTCCCCCCGCCCCGGATCCGCGGCGCTGGTTCGCGTTCGCGGTGGTGCTGGCCGCCGGCTTCATGGATCTACTCGACGTGACCATCGTCAATGTGGCCGTGCCGAGCATCCGGAACGACCTGCACGCCGAGTACTCGCAGCTCGAATGGATCATCGCGGCTTACGTTCTCGCCTTCGCCGCGGTGCTGATCACCGGCGGCCGACTCGGCGACATCTACGGTCGCAAACGTGTGTTCCTCACCGGCATGGCCGGTTTCACGATCGCCTCGGCGGCGTGCGGGCTGGCCACCGATCCCACCGTGCTCATCGGCTCCCGCTTCGCGCAGGGTGCGATGGGAGCGTTGATGGTGCCCCAGATCCTGGCCATCATTCAGACGACATTCCCGAAGGAGGAGCGGGCCAAAGCGATTGCCCTCTACAGCGGTGTCGGCGGGTCGGCCTCCGCGGTCGGTCTCGCGCTCGGCGGCGTGCTGGTGCAGGCCGACCTGTTCGGGCTGGCTTGGCGGCCGATCTTCTTGGTGAACATTCCGGTCGGCATCGCGGGGTTCATCGCGGCATGGTTCGTGATGAGCGATTCGAAGTCGGCCAGACCGCCCCGGCTCGACCCGGTCGGCATGGCGCTGTCGGTATCCGCGGTACTGCTGCTGGTCTACCCGTTGACCGAAGGACGTCGACTCGACTGGCCCGCATGGACTTTCGTGATGATGGGTGCGGCTCTCGCGGTGTTCGCCGGGTTCCTGTTCTACGAGCGCGGCCTTGCGCGGAAGGGGCGTTCGCCGCTGGTCGACCTCGGACTGTTCCGGTCGCGGCCGTTCGCGATCGGGCTGGGGACCTGGCTGCTCTTCTGGATCGCCATGGGTGGGTTCTTCCTGGTGTGGACGTTGTTCATGCAGGGTGGACTCGGGTGGTCGCCGTTGCGAGCCGGGCTCACCTCGGCGCTGTTCGCGGTGGGCGCCGGGGTGGGAGCGGGGCTTTCGGTCGGCGTGCTGGCCGCCAGGTACGGACGGCGGGTGTTGATGGCCGGGGCGCTGGTGAATGCGACGGGGTTCGCACTC
>NZ_JBHWZY010000975.1:0-2373 GCF_042727815.1 Nocardia sp. NPDC060220 | reverse complement strand
GATCTGCACCATCGCCAGCTGCCACGGCTCCTGGACGAGCTGGGCGCCCACCCACGGATGGGCGTCGATCGCGTCGAACATCCCGAGCGCGACGGCACGGATCGCGGTGAAGGGCTCCGCGCCGCCGTCCGAGCTCGCCAGGACCCGGGCGATGACGCCGCCGGACGCGGCGGCGAGCAGATCGCTCTTGTTCTCGACATGCCAGTAGATCGCCCCGCTGCCGGTCTCCAGACGCGAAGCCAGTGCACGGAACGTGAGCGCGCGCTCGCCACCGGCGTCGAGGATCTCGATCGCGGCGTCTACGATCCGCTGCTTCGACAGCGCGTCGCTGCGTCGGGTGGCCCGTGGGGGACGTGTCGCCATGCACACCATCTTGACACCTCTGGAACATCGTTCCAAACTAGGTCGATGGAACGCCGTTCCAGAATAGGAAAGGAAATCGCTATGACGACACCGGTCACGATCATCGGCGCCGGCCTCGGCGGCCTCACGCTCGCCAGAGTCCTCCACGTCCACGGCATCGCCGCGAGGGTCTACGAGGCCGAGCCGTCGGCGGGCGCTCGCACCCAGGGCGGCCAGCTCGACATCCACGAACACGACGGCCAATTCGCACTCGCCGCGGCGGGCCTCACCGCCGAGTTCCGCGCGATCATCCACGAGGGCGGCGCGGCCTCCCGGATCCTCGACCGCCACGGGGAGCTGCTCCTCGACGAGCCCGACGACGGCGGCACCGGACGGCCCGAAGTCCTGCGCGGCGATCTGCGACGCGTCCTGCTCGACAGCCTGCCCGCGGGCACGGTCCAGTGGGGCCGGAAACTGACCGAGGTCGCCGCTCTCGGCGACGGCCACCACGAGCTGACGTTCGCCGACGGTTCGATCGTGCGCACCGAGCTCCTCGTCGGCGCCGACGGCGTCTGGTCCAGGATCCGCCCGCTGCTCTCGACGGCGCGACCCGAATACGCGGGCGCCGTCTTCGTCGAGACCTACCTCTACGACGTGGACAACCGGCACCCGGCGGCGGCAGCGGTGGTCGGCGACGGTGGCATGTTCGCGCTCGCACCGGGCAACGGCATCTCCGCGCACCGCGAGGCGGGCGATGTCATCCACACCTACGCCGAACTCGCCCGCCCCGCCGACTGGCTCGACGGCATCGACTTCACCGACCCCACCGCCGCGCTCGCCCGGGTAGCGGCCGAATTCCACGGATGGGCGCCCGAGCTCACCGCACTGATCACCGACGGCGACACCCCGCCGGTCGCGCGCACGATCAACACGCTCCCCACCGGCCACCGCTGGGACCGTGTGCCCGGCGTGACCCTGCTCGGCGATGCCGCGCACCTGGCGCCACCCGCGGGCGAGGGCGCCAATCTCGCCATGTTCGACGGTGCCGAACTCGCCGCGGCGCTCGCCGCGCACCCAGGCGACCGGGAAGCGGCACTCACCGCCTACGAAGCGGCCCTGTTCCCCCGCAGCGCGAAGGCGGCCTCGGACGCGCACCGCATCCTCGACCTGTGCATCGGCGACAGCGCGCCGTTCGGGCTGGTCGACTTCATGACCGGCGTGTCCTGAGGATCCCCCGGCGAACACGAGTGGGCCGTCTCACAGCCGGTTCCCGACCCCGCCCCCGTGCGCGTACGAGCTTCGGCCGACCACTAAACTCGCCCCCATGACCAGTGCGTTCCCGACCATTCCCGCCGACCTCAAGCCCGCCGACGGACGGTTCGGCTGCGGCCCGTCCAAGGTCCGCCCGGAGCAGCTGCAGTCCCTGGTGACTGTCGGCGCCTCGGTGTTCGGTACCTCGCACCGCCAGAAGCCGGTCAAGGACGTCGTCGCGCGCGTGCGCAACGGCCTGCGCGAGCTGTTCTCCCTGCCCGACGGCTACGAGGTCGTGCTCGGCAACGGCGGCACCACCGCGTTCTGGGATGCCGCCGCCTTCGGCCTGATCCGCGAGCGCTCGCTGCACCTGACCAACGGCGAGTTCTCCTCGAAGTTCGCCTCGGTCGCCAAGGGCAACCCCTTCATCGGCGACCCGATCGTCGTCAAGGCCGAGCCGGGCAGCGCGCCCGAGCCCGTGTCCGACCCCTCGGTCGACCTCATCGGCTGGGCCCACAACGAGACCTCCACCGGTGTGTCCATCCCCGTGTCGCGTCCGGTCGGTTCGGAGAACGCCCTCATCGCCATCGACGCCACCTCGGGCGCGGGCGGTCTGCCGGTGAACATCGCCGACTCCGACGTGTACTACTTCGCCCCGCAGAAGTGCTTCGCCGCCGACGGTGGCCTGTGGATCGCGATCATGAGCCCGGCCGCGCTGGCCCGCGTCGCCGAGATCAAGGAATCGGGTCGCTGGACCCCGGAGTTCCTCTCGCTGCCGAT
>NZ_JBHWZY010000974.1:0-2378 GCF_042727815.1 Nocardia sp. NPDC060220 | reverse complement strand
ACGATGGCCCGAACCGATTGTCGGTTCGGGCCATCGCCGTTCAGTTCTGCGGGATCAGTGCGCCAGCACCGGTTCGCCTTCGGCCGGGGCGGGCACCGTGTTCGGCATGATCGCCGCGATCACGATCGCGCCGAGCACGAAAGTGGCCGTCGCCCACCAGAAGCTGGTGGTGTAGCTCTCGATCGCGCCCTGCGCCATCGTGAGCGGGCCCGGCTGGTGCGAGGACACGTAGTCGGTCATCGCCGAGGCCGCGATGGTGCTGAGCAGCGCGGTACCGATGGACCCACCGACCTGCTGGCTGGTGTTGACCATCGCCGAGGCGACGCCGGCGTCCTCGTGCTGCACGCCCGCCGTCGCACCCTGGAACGCGACCGACATCGCACCACCGAGGCCGAGGCCGAGCAGCACCAGCGCGGGCAGGATATGGGTGGCGTAGCCCGAGTCCAGACCGATCCGGGTGAGCCACAGCATGCCCGCGGCGGCGACCAGGAATCCACCGCTGATGACGATCTTGGGTCCGACCTTGGGCAGCAGCAGCGACGGCGCGGTGGTCGAGGAGACCACCATGCCCGCCACCATCGGCAGGAAGGCCAGGCCGGTCACGATCGGCGTGTACGCCAGGGTCAGCTGCATGTAGAAGGTGAGGAACAAGAAGATCGCGAACATGCCGATGCCCATGACGAACACGGTCAGGTACGACGCGCCGCGGGTGCGGTCGGCGACGATGCGCAGCGGCAGCAACGGATGCGCGACCTTGGTCTCGACCCAGACGAAGGCCGCCAGCAGCACGGCGCCACCGATCAGGAAGGCCAGTGTGGTCGGGTCGCTCCAGCCGTTGGACTCGGCGTGCGAGAAGCCGTAGACGATACCGAACAGCGCGGCGGTGACGGTGACCGTGCCGTACCAGTCGAGCTTGGGACGCGAGGTCGACGTGTGCTTAGCCAGCAACAGCACGGCGCCGACGAGCGCGACGGCGGCGAAGATCAGGTTGACGTACATCGCCCAGCGCCACGACGCCCATTCGGTGAGAACGCCACCGAGCAGCAGGCCGATCGCACCACCGGCACCGGCGACGGCGCCGAAGATGCCGAACGCCTTGGACCGCTCACCGGGTTCGGTGAAGGTGACCGTGAGCAGTGAGAGCGCGGCGGGCGCGAGCAGCGCACCGAACACACCCTGGCCGACCCGGGCCGCGACGAGCATCTCGAAGCTGGAGGCCGCACCGCCGATGGCCGAGGCCACCGCGAAGCCGACGAGGCCGACGATGAAGGTGTTGCGGCGGCCGAACAGGTCGCTGAGCCTGCCGCCGAGCAGCAGGAGGCTGCCGAAGGCGAGGGCGTAGCCGGTGATGACCCACTGCCGGTCACCGTCGCCGAAGCCGAGGTCGGCCTGGGCCGCGGGCAGCGCGATATTGACGATCGTCGCATCGAGCACGACCATCAGCTGGGCGATGCCGAGTACGGCAAGCACCCACCAGCGCAGGGCGTGCGAGCCGCGGCGACCGGTATCCGCGGGGCTCTCGAGCCCGGTGTCGAGTGTGGTGGTCATAACTCCCCTAGAAGGTCTGCGGGTGGTTTCAGGTGGCATAATCGGAGATACCGCCTCCGCTTCATTCGAAGCTACCAGAGTAACGGAGAAATGACCTCCACTTAATCCCCGGATTGATAGGATGTACTTGTGAATCACGCCACGACGACTGCCACACCACCCCGCAGGCTGCGCGCCGACGCCGCGCGCAATCAGCAACGCATCGTCGCGGCCGCCCGTGAGCTATTCGCCGATCACGGCCTCGAGATCACCCTCGACGACGTCGCCGAACGCGCGGGAGTCGGCGTCGGCACGGTGTACCGGCGCTTCGCGAACAAGAAGGAACTGATCGCCGAGGTCTTCGACCAGCACGTGAAGGACTTCGCCGACGCGGCCGACGCGGCCATGAGCAACCCGGACGCCTGGCTTGCGCTCGTCGAGTTCTTCGAGAGTGCGTGCAAACACCTGGCGACCAACCGCGGCTTCGGCGAGGTGATGCTCGAACTCGAGGAAGATCCGGCCCGTTTCGCCGAGCTGCGCGACCGGATCCAACCGGCGGTCGCGGGCATCATCGATCGTGCGCGCGCGGCGGGCGCGGTGGACCCCGATATCGCGACCACCGACTTCTTCGCGCTGATCCACATGGTCAATTCCCTCGCGGAGTTCGCGGCGCCGATCAATCCCGAAGTATGGCAACGGTATATGGCCATCGCACTCAACGGCGTCCGCACCGACGCGGTGCCGCGCAGGCCACTGCTGGTCGCGCCGATGACCAACGAGGAAGTCGAGCAGGCCAAGGCCGCCGGCTGCCTCGGACGTCGTCGCTGAGCCGAAACCTGCCCATCCAGTAG
>NZ_JBHWZY010000973.1:0-2387 GCF_042727815.1 Nocardia sp. NPDC060220 | reverse complement strand
GCCATGAGACCGGGATCAGGCCCGAATACCGGCGCGAAACTTCGGGACCCGCATGCTGACTTTCGTGCCTGCGCCGGGTGCGGTTTCCACGACCAGGCCGTAGTCGTTGCCGAAAGCGGCGCGGAGGCGGTCGTCCACGTTGGCCAGGCCCACGTGGGCCGCCTCGCCGGTGCGGGCGGGGCCGGAGCCGGTGTCGACGGCGTCGAGTGCGCCGGAGCGCAACAGGTCCGGGTCCATGCCGATGCCGTCGTCTTCGACACTGATCAGGCAGTCGGTGCCGGCGTCGGTGGCGACGATGCTCAGCTGGCCGCCTCGGCCGCCGCCGGCGAGGCCGTGCCGGACCGCGTTCTCGACGAGTGGCTGCAAGGCGAGGAAGGGCAGCACGACACCGAGAACTTCTGGTGCGATGCGCAGCCGCACGTCGAGCGCGTCGCCGAAGCGGGCCTGTTCCAATGCCAGATATCGCTCGATGTTGCGTAGTTCGTCGGCGAGCACGGTGAATTCGCCTGCGGCGCGGAAGGAATAGCGGGTGAAGTCGGCGAATTCGAGGATCAGTTCGCGAGCCCGATCCGGGTCGGTGCGGACGAACGAGGCGATCGTGTTGAGCGCGTTGTAGATGAAATGCGGGCTGATCTGGGCTCGCAGCGCCCGCAATTCCGCCCGGTCGACCCGCGCCCTCGACGCGTCGAGCTCGGCGAGTTCCAGCTGTCCACACGCGTAGCGCGCCACCTCCGCGACCGCCCCGAGCATGCCGGGCCCCGGCTTCCCGGTCGTCACCATGCCGAGCGCACCGACCGCCGCCCCCGTGTCGATCGGCAACGGTTGCGCGATCAACGTGTGCTCGTCACCGGTGACCAGCACGGGCCGCTCATCGGCGACGGCGCGGCGCGCCGCCTCGGCGAACGAGGCGAACATCCCGGTCTGCGGACCGTCCCACGCCAGCAGCGTCCCCTCGGCGTCGGCCACACCCAGCGCCTCGGCACCCGCGAGCGCCCGCAGGTGTGGCGCCGCTTCACTCGCGGACTCCTCGGTCAGCCCGCGCCGCAACGGCACGGCGGCCAGCGACGCGGTGTGCAGTGCTTGGTGGACGGCCCGCTGGGCGGGTGTGGTGACGACCCGCTGGGTTCGCCGCCAGACCAGCAACGCCACGACCAGCAGGGCGAGGGCCGCGGCGGCCACGATGAAGGGGGTCATCGAGTCGGCCGATCGGTGTGCACCGATCGATTATGTCGGGGCGAGCGCCGGAATCGGATCAGGCCGCCTTCTTCGCGAGATCGAGGGCCCGTCGGTGACGTTCACCACGACACGCCGCCCCTCGCCCAGGCGCGGTTCGTGGCGTGCCGAATCTGTCGGACCCCCGTGCATAGAATGCCAAGGCCAACCCCCGCCGACTCTATGGGAGGAAGGACCGTCTTGGCTCCGTCCGGATCGTTCGTTCACCTGCACAACCACACCGAGTACTCGATGCTCGATGGAGCGGCGAAGATCTCGCCGCTGTTCGCGGAGGCGGATCGGTTGGGCATGACCGCGGTCGGCATGACCGACCACGGCAACATGTACGGCGCCTCGGAGTTCTACAACTCGGCCAAGAAGGCGGGCATCAAGCCGATCATCGGCATCGAGGCCTACATCGCACCGGGCTCGCGCTTCGACACCAAGCGGGTGAAGTGGGGCGATCCGGGTCAGAAGGGCGACGACGTCTCGGGCTCGGGTGCCTACACCCACATGACGATGGTCGCCGAGAACGCGACCGGCCTGCGCAACCTGTTCAAGCTGTCCTCACTCGCCTCGATCGAGGGCCAGCTCGGCAAGTGGGCGCGCATGGACGAGGAGATCATCGCCCAGCACGCCGAGGGCATCATCGCGACCACCGGCTGCCCGTCGGGTGAAGTGCAGACCCGCCTGCGTCTGGGCCACGATCGCGAAGCGCTCGAAGCCGCCGCGAAGTGGCAGGAGATCTTCGGCGCCGACAACTTCTTCCTCGAGGTGATGGACCACGGTCTGTCCATCGAGCGCCGGGTCCGCGAGGGCCTGATCGACATCAGCAAGCAGCTCGGCATCCCGCCGATCGCCACCAACGACTGCCACTACGTCACCAAGGACCAGTCGGTCAACCACGAAGCGCTGCTGTGCATTCAGACCGGTAAGACGCTGTCGGACCCGACCCGTTTCAAGTTCGACGGTGACGGCTACTACCTCAAGTCCGCCGCGGAGATGCGCGCGATCTGGGATGCCGAGGTCCCCGGCGCGTGCGACAACACCGAGCTCATCGGTGAGCGGGTGCAGTCCTACGACGACGTGTGGGCTCACCGCGACCGGATGCCGATCTTCCCGGTGCCCGAAGGCCACGACCAGGCCAGCTGGTTGCGCAAGGAAGTCCTCGACGG
>NZ_JBHWZY010000972.1:0-2387 GCF_042727815.1 Nocardia sp. NPDC060220 | reverse complement strand
GGGTCAGAGTCCCTGCTACCGGCACTTCAGCTGCGACCGACTTCCCTGTGGAGACCGAGTTCGTGGGGACAGGCGCCGCGGGTTCCCGGCGCCGAATCCTTGCCGGTTCCGGCGCGACCGGGGCCGACTCGCGGCCGAGAGCCGGGTTCTCGCGGACAGCTCGTGCCGCTTCGCCCGCCAGTTTGTCGGCTTGTTCGTTGAAGTAGTTGCCCACGTGGCCGCGCACCCAGCGGAACCGCACCGGTCCTTCGCGGCCGGTGATGGCCCGGTCGATCTGCTTGATGATCTCGACGTTCTTCACCGCGCCGCCGGTGGAGGTGCGCCAGCCGTTGCGTCGCCAGCTGGTGATCCATTCCGAGGCGCACTTGATGGCGTACTGGGAGTCGCTCTCGATGAGCATCGGTTCGGCGCCGGGGTGGGCGAGGATGGCTTCCAGTACCCCGCGCAGTTCGGCGATCTGGTTGGTGCCGCTGGCCGCGCCACCACTGTCGGCGGGCCCGGAATGATTCACCCATGCCCAGCCGATGGCACCACCGGGATTGCGCAGGCAGGACCCGTCGGTGCTCACGATGATCATGACCGCCACCCTAGGCGATGCGGCCGACAAGATCGGTACCGTGGAATGCCTCTATCTCCCTTCGCAACCGCGATTCCGTTCGGCGCAGTGCCGATTTCGCGGCCGCGTCGACGAGGCCGTGGCACAGGCGGCCGAACATGCCGCGTGGTGGTGGATAGTCGGCTTCGGAGGTCAGCACCGACCGTTCGTAGCCGAGTGGATCGAATCGCAGGGTAACGGTTCCGTATACCCGCCCACGCAGGGTATACCCGATGACGGCATTGCGCCGATATTCGGTGATCTCCACCGATGAACGCAGCGGGATCACTCCGAACAACCGGACTTTCACCGCGAACGCGGCGCCCAAGCCCTGATCCGGTTCGCCCAGCGGCGCGACGTCGGTGACGCCGACCAGCCACTGCGGCGCGTGGCGGAAATCCTCGGTGTAGGCGAAGGCGGCATCGACCGGTGCGCCGACGTCACTCGCAAACCTGATGTGGCCCATCGGCCCTCCCTGCTCCGGATGGGTTTCCTCGCCCACGCGTACAGGAGCCAAAAGTACTACAAATCTCCTCTTTATTTAGCGGAATGGAGTTGTTCGACCAGGTATTCGGCAATCGGCATCGCCGACGTGGCGGCCGGGGACGGTGCGTTGAGCACGTGGATGGAGCGCGGCGTGCGTTCGATGAGGAAGTCGTGCACCAGCGTGCCGTCACGCAGCACCGCCTGGGCCCGGATGCCCGCACGGTGCGGGAGCAGGTCGTCGGTGCTGAGTTCGGGGCAATATTTGCGGCATTCGGCGAGGTAGCCGCGCTTGAACACCGAATTGCGGAGCTCGCGGATCCCGGTGGCGAGATGGTCGCGGGCCACCCGGCGCACGCCGGCGAAACTCAGCACGTCGATGGCGTCACGTCGGTTCACGCTGCCCTTGCGATACCCCTCCCGCGACAGCCCGAGCACCGCGTTGGGGCCGACGGTGAGTTCGCCGTCGATGGTGGGACTCAGGTGCACGCCGAGGAACGGCAGCGCGGGGTCGGGCACCGGATAGATCAGCGTGCGTACCAGATCCGATCGCTCGGCGGGGAGCCGGTAGTACTCGCCACGGAACGGAACGATCCGAAAGTCCGTTTCTATCCCGGCCTTTCGTGCCATCCGGTCGGCCTGCAGGCCCGCGCACACGATCAGTGTGCCCGCGGTGACCGAACCACCCGGACCCGAAACCGTGACGGCGGAGACACTCTCGGTGATCGCCTCGACTGCGGTGCCGAGCAGAATCCTGCCGCCCATCGACTCGACCTCGGCGGCGAGCGCGGCGGTGACCAACGTGTAGTCGATGATGCCGGTGGCAGGCACGAACAGCGCGCCGACCCCGGTGATCCGTGGTTCGCGCCGCCGCAGTTCGGCCGCGTCGATCGCCTCGACCTCCACGCCGTTGGCGATCGAACGCTCGTACAGCGCCAGCATCCGCGCGTGTTCGGCGGAATCGGTGGCTACCAGCAACTTTCCGCATTCACGGAACGGAATGTCGTGGGCCGCGGCGAATTCCTTCGTCCATCGCGCACCGGCCCGGCACAGCCGTGCCTTCAAACTGTCCGGGGGGTAATAGATCCCGGAGTGGATGACGCCGCTGTTGTGCCCGGTCTGATGCGCGCCGAGCGTGTCTTCCTTCTCGATGAGCACCAGGCTCGCCTCGGGATACTGGGTCAGCAACCGATGCGCGGTGGCCACGCCGACGATGCCGCCGCCGACCACACAGAAGTCGTACGCACCGTTCGAGGTGCCGCGAGGAGTCACACGCCGACGGTAGTCGGCAGTTCCCCGGTCGAGGATC
>NZ_JBHWZY010000971.1:0-2400 GCF_042727815.1 Nocardia sp. NPDC060220 | reverse complement strand
GGTCATGCGGTCGCTCCATTCGTGCGGACTGCTGTGGTCAACGATACCGCGACCTGGTCGAGCCAGTGATCAACCGGCTCACCGCGGTGACCTGGCAACGAATTTCCCCACGGTCCCCACGGAGCGCTCCGTACCGCGCAATATCGGAGCTGCGCGCGGCGTCGGGTGTTGTGCCCGAATCGGCTGTTTCTCAGGGCAATCGGAAAGCAGTCCGAATTCGAGGGAACCGAATGGGATCGGGGCGCGTCCAAATGAGCAAACACACCAGCGTGTTCGACTCGAGAACAGGACGACTCGATGGCTGAACAGACCGGCGATCCGACGTCTCCGCGGGGGCGGCGTGCTCGACTGACCGCTCCAGGGAGCGGGCTTGCGTTGTGTGGCTTCGGGATTCGGCCCGTGGGGCGGCGTCCGTTCCCGCGTGCGGCGGGGTTGTGCGCGCACCGGCCCGAACAGCAGGCGGCGCCCGAGCAGGGCCAGCACCCGGACAGTGTCGGATGACAGGGCCGAGCGGCCGTCGGGTCACGTCGGCGAGCGCACTGTCCTACGTTCGATTCCAGGCTGCGCAGCCCAATCGACACGGTCGACATCCGGGCGTGTTCGGCCTGGTGAACGGGCTGTGGACCGCAGGGCACCTGAGTGCCGGGGAGGTGCGGTTCCGCCGGGGCGGCAACGATTGGTTCAGCGAGAATCTGACGAATCCGAGTGACGTCGACCCGGGGGTGTACGACCGCGCACGGCATCCAGGTGCCGCCTCGTGGTTCAAGGCGAGCGCGGTGTCGATGATCGAGCGGGTCGAGGGATACCTCGCGATCCTCGACGCGCACGGCGTCGAATGGGAGCGGCTGGACTCCGTCGCACCGGGCACCATCATCTATGACGATGCCGAGCAGGTGGTTGTCGTGCCGTTCGGCGACAACCACCTGCTCAGGGAACCGATCAGCGGCTATCGCGCGGGCTGAGTGTGCCGGGGCAGGAACGCTGCCACCACCGCCGCGCAGGCGACCAGGGCGGCGCCGACCCACACCGCGGGGACGAGCCCGTCCACGTAGGCCTGGGGGTCGGTGTAGGAGCCGTGGGAGGCGAAGACCGAGGCCAGGACGGCGATGCCCATGGCGACGCCCACTTCGCGAACGGTGCTGCTGATGCCCGACGCCATGCCCTGGTCGGCGGGGGAAGCGCTGGCCATGACGATGGTGGACGAGGGCGCGAAGGTGAGGCCCATGCCGATGCCGCCGAGGACGAACGGGGCGACGAAGGCGAGATAGGGGACGTCGGCGGTGGTGATCATCGCCATCCAGCCGAGGGAGACGGCCAGGCAGAGCTGGCCGATCGCGATGAGGGTGCGGGCGCCGACGCGGTCTACGATCAGGCCGGCCAGCGGTGCGACGACCATCGGGACCATCGTCCACGGCATCGTGCGGATGCCCGACTCCAGCGGTGAGTAGCCCTGAACCACCTGGAAGAACTGGGCGAGCAGGAAGATCGAGCCGAAGACGCCGGACGAGAACCCGAAGGACACGATGAAGCTCAGGCTCAAGCCGCGGGATCGGAACATGCGTAGCGGGAGCATCGGATCGGTGGCATAGGTCTCCCAGACGACGAACGCGACGAGCAGCACGGCGCCGCCGATCAGCGCGGTGAGAACCTGCGGTGCGGTCCAGCCGTCATCGGCACCGTGGATGACACCCCAGACCAGCGCCAGCACGCCACCAGCTGAGAGCAGCACGCCCAAGTAGTCGAGTTTCCGTGCGGCGCCCCGTGATTCGGACAGCATGCGGGCAGCGAAGGGCAGCGCCAGCAGACCGATCGGGACGTTGAGCCAGAAGATCCACTGCCAGTTCAGGCCGTCGACCACCGCACCGCCGACGACCGGCCCGACGGCGACGCCCAAGCCGGCGATGCCGCCCCAGATCCCGATCGCGGCGCTGCGCATCTTCTCGGGTACCGCGGCGGCCAGCAAGGTGAGCGACAGCGGCATGACGGCCGCACCACCGACGCCCTGCACCGCACGGGCGGCGATGAGCATCCACGGCTCGGTGGCCAGCGCGCACGCCGCGGAAGCGACGACGAAGATGCCGATTCCGGCCAGGAAGACCCGGCGCCGGCCGATCCTGTCGCCCAGGGCCGACGCCGACAGCAACAGCGCGGCGAAGGACAGCGTGTAGGCGTTGATGAACCATTGCAGGTCCGACAGCGACGCTCCCAGTTCGGTTTTGATCACCGGGAGGGCGTTCGTCACGACGAGGTTGTCCAGCGTGACCATGAACATCGGAATGCCGACGGCGGCGATCACCGCGCCGAGCGGCTTGTTCTTCGCCCCGGAGTTCGGTGGCGTCACGGCGGCTCGCGCGCCGCCGGATTCGAGTGTCTGCGTCATGCCAAACCCTTAGTTGTTAT
>NZ_JBHWZY010000970.1:0-2400 GCF_042727815.1 Nocardia sp. NPDC060220 | reverse complement strand
CCATCCGACACCTCGGATGGCGGCCGCTTTTTGGTTGTGTCGGTGGCCGCGCGTAGAACTGACCTATGACTCAGGACGGCGTCGCGCAGGCCGGCGCTCCGGCGAATTCGGCGGAGCAGCCGTATCCGGTGCGCTCGGTCGCGGTGAAGGTCGCCCAGTGGATCGAACGGCTCGGCAGCATCTGGGTGGAGGGGCAGGTCACCCAGATCAATCTGCGCCCCGGCACCCGCACCGCGTTCCTGGTGCTGCGCGATGCCTCGGTGGACATGTCGCTGTCGCTGACCTGCGACCCCGACCTGTTGCGCAGGCTGCCGGTGCCGCTCACCGAGGGCAGCCGCGTGGTCGTCTACGGCAAGCTGCACTTCTTCACCGGCCGGGGCACGGTGTCGTTGCGGGTCACCGAGATTCGCGCGGTCGGCATCGGTGAGCTACTGGCGCGGATCGAGCGGTTGAAAGCCCTCTTGACGGCCGAGGGCCTGTTCGATGCCAGGCTCAAACGGCCGCTACCGTTCCTGCCCGCGACGATCGGGCTGATCACCGGACGGGCGAGCGCGGCCGAACGCGATGTCCTGTCCGTGGCCCAGAACCGTTGGCCCGCAGTCCGATTCGTCATCCGCAATACCGCGGTGCAGGGTCCGACCGCAGTGCCGCAGATGCTCGAAGCGCTGACCGAACTCGATCGCGACCCCGAGGTCGAGGTGATCGTGCTGGCGCGCGGCGGTGGCAGCGTCGAAGATCTGCTGGCCTTCTCCGACGAAGCACTGTGCCGGGCGGTCGCCGCCGCGCGCACCCCGATCGTCAGCGCCATCGGCCACGAGCCCGACAATCCCCTGCTCGACCTGGTCGCCGACCTGCGCGCGGCCACCCCCACCGACGCCGCCAAACGCATCGTCCCCGATGCCGCCGCCGAACTGGCCGGGGTGCGTGAGATGCGGGCGCGCTCGGCGGCCGCGTTGCGCGGCTGGGTCCAGCGCGAGCAACACACCATCACGCAGTTGCGATCGCGCCCGGTCCTCGCCGATCCCCTGCGCGAGCTGAACCACCGTCACGACGAGCTGGAACGCTTGCGCACGGCCGCGAGACGCACTGTCGACCAGCTGCTGCGCAGCGAGTCGACGACCACCCTGCACCTGCGCGAGAAGCTGACCGCGGTGGGTCCGGCCGCCACCCTGGCCCGTGGTTACGCTGTCGTGCAGCGCGTCGCCGGTCCCGAACGGCATGTCGTGCGTTCGATCGATGACTCCCCCGCGGGCAGCCAGCTCCGCATCAGGGTCGCCGACGGAGCCGTCACCGCCGCGGCACTGGGCACCCAGCGACTGACGCCAGAGACCACCGACGAGAAGAGGACGTGACCGTGGCCGACGCCGGTTCCGAGAACACCGCTGCCGACACCCTGGCCGAGATCGCGGCCTTCGGCTACGAACGCGCCCGCGACGAGCTCATCAACGTGGTGAAGATGCTCGAACAGGGCGGCCTCGACCTGGACGACTCGCTGGTGCTGTGGGAGCGCGGCGAAGCCCTGGCCACCCGCTGCGAACAGCATCTCGCCGGTGCGCGCCGCCGCGTGGAAGACGCCCTGTCCCGCGCCGACCTCGACACCGCCGACTGAGCACACGCACCGACATCGCACCTTTACCGCCGCGAAACACCGGCCGGGCACGCTGATGCCGGGTCGGTCCGCCGAGGGATCGCCCTCCGGGCGACGCGCGGAGAGTTCGAACGACGGAGTACGGCCGATGTCACCCACCGATTCGCTGACGAGCCTGCGCGCCGACCTGGGTCCTATCACCTTCTCCACCGACACACGCAAGCTGCGCACCAAGAGCCGCGACCGGTTCGCGCAGAGTCCGGTCCTGCGAGACCTGTTGCGCGGGCGCAATGCCGAGATCTTCATCGCGCCGCGCGGCAAGGACGAGTTGCGCACCGCGGTGGCCGCCTGCGCGCGTCATCGCATCCCGATCACCGTGCGCGGGGCCGGTTCCGGCCAGTTCGGTCAGGGTGTGCCGCTGCGCGGTGGCGCGGTGATCGATGTCACCGCGCTCGCCGGCGTCATCGGCTGGCACGGCGAACCCGGCAGACGCCCGCCGACCACGGTGCGTGCGCTCGCGGGCACCGTCGTGGCCGATATCGACGCCGCGATCCGCCCGTCCGGTTGGGAGCTGCGGATGCATCCGTCGACGGCGCACCAGGCCACCATCGGCGGCTACATCGCGGGCGGACACGCGGGTATCGGCAGCTGTCGCTGGGGCATCCTGCGCGACACCGGCAACATCACCGCGCTGGAAGTGATGACGGTGGAGGAACACCCCCGGCTCGAGGCGGATCAGCAGCACGACCGCGCCGACGACGAGGACGGCGAGCACGGTGACGGTGAGGACGGTGACCAAGGGGACCTCGCGG
>NZ_JBHWZY010000969.1:0-2400 GCF_042727815.1 Nocardia sp. NPDC060220 | reverse complement strand
ACTCCAGCGCTTCCTCGCCTGACGCTGCCGCGCCGACACTGTTGCCTCGATATGCCATCATGAACTGTAACGAGTTCTAGAAATGCCCGAGGAGGCCACCGTGGGTGCTGCGCGATCGGTGCGGACAGGGCCGTTCGTCGTGCCCGCCGTGGACGAGATCCCCGGTGGGCGGATGCTCGACCTTCCCGGACGTGGCCGGACCTATGTCGTCGACCTCCCCGGACCACCCGGCGCACCGGTGCTGATCCTGCTGCACGGCACCGCGTGCACGGCGGCACTGAACTGGTTTCCCGCGTTGGAGTCGCTGAGCGCCCACTATCGCGTGGTGCTGTTCGATCAGCGCTGGCACGGGCGCGGGATCCAGTCGGCCCAGTTCCGGATCGACGACTGCGCCGACGATGTGGTCGCGGTCGCCGACGCGCTGGGTCTGGATCGCTTTGTCTGCGTCGGCTATTCGCTCGGCGGTATCGTCTCGCTGCTCACGGCACGCCGGTACCCGGACCGGGTGGCGGGACTGGTCCTGTGCGCGACTCCCTATCGCTTCCAGGAGAAGTGGCGCGAGCGGGCGTTCCATCGCGGTTTCGCTTCCGTCGCCGAGGCACTGGGCGACTATCCGTATCGCCGCGCCCGGCGCTTCACGCGGACCCTGCCGGATCTGCCGCCCGCCTTGGTGCCGGGGCAACTCCGCCGCTGGGCGATGGCCGAATTCCGCAGTACGAGTGGCTGGGCGCTAGCCCCCGTGCTGGCCGAGATCGGGACCTTCGACGCCACCGAGTGGCTACCCGAGCTGCGGATGCCGACCGCGGTGGTCATCACGACCAGAGACCGGGCGATCCCGGTGTACCGCCAGATCGAACTCGCGGCCGCCGTCCCGGGGTCGAGTATTCATCCGCTCGCGGCGGGTCACGCCGCGTGCGCCGTCGCGCCGGACCGGTTCGTCGCGGCGCTGACCGACGCGTGCCGGGCAGTGGCGGCACGGCTGTAGGTGACGACCCTGTTCGACGCCGGTGGCGAACAGGGCGATCGGCCCGAGCGGGTGATCAGCCCTTGGCCCGCGCCGCGGCGAGCAGGTCTTCGATCACGGCGGGCACGGCTTCGGCCAGTGCGTCGACATCGGGAACCAGGTCACGGCAGGCGATGAAGCCGAAATCGAGATCGCCGCAGTTCGACAGCACGGTGACGGTGAGCCCGGCACCGTGGAAGACCGGGCCGAACGGAAACATCCCGTCCACCCGGAAACCGAGGAAGTACAGCGGCATCGGCGGGCCCGGCACATTCGAAACCACCAGGTTGTGCACCACCGGGTGCCGTTCGGCCAGTTTCAGCGACGAGTACACGCGCGAGGCGAGCCGAAACGTGTTGGGCGGGGCGTACTTCGACCAGTCCTGCAGGAAGTCGGCGCCGATCATGTCGTGTTCGGCCTTGGCTTCGCGGTTCGCGACGGCCAGCACCCGCAGCCGCTCGACCGGATCGGCGACATCGGTGCCGAGGCGGCAGAACAGCGTCGAGACCTTGTTGATCCCCTCGGTGTGCCGGGTGGATTCGTGCACCGAGACCGGCACCGACGCGATCAGGGAGCGATCGGGCAGCTCGCCTCGTTCTTCCAGGTAGCGGCGCAGCACGCCGCCGACGACGGCCAGCACCACATCGTTGACCTTCACCCCGAACGCGGCCTTGATCTCCTTGATCGCGCCGAGGTCGGTCTTGGTGAACGAGACCGACCGCGCCGCGGTGACGGCCTGGTTGAACGGGGTGCGTGGCGCGGAGAACGGAAGTTCCATCCCCGCTTGATTGTTGCGGCGCCGCCGGGCGAAGCCCGCGACCATCCCGAGGGTCTTGGGGACCATGCCGAGCATGCCGGCCCTGGCGGGCAAGCGGACCGCGGCCCGCGCCGCCAGTTCCAGATCGCCGGGCACCGGTTCCGGTTGCCACGGCTCGGGTTCCGGGCGACTGGTCCCCGGCTCCAGATCGCACAGGTGCATCATCATGTTCGTGCCGGTGATGCCGTCGACGGCCGAGTGATGGTACTTGCAGACGACGGCCACCTTGCCGTCGTCGAGACCTTCCACCACCGACATCTCCCACAGCGGCCGATTCCGGTCCATCGGGCGACTGGCGATGGCGCCGATCAGCGCGGCCAGACCACCCGTCTCCGGCAATTCCACGCGCCGGATGTGGTTGTCGATGTCGAAGTCGGCGTCGTCGACCCACAGCGGATGATCGAGGTTGAACGGCACCGAGTGGATTCGGCGGCGCATATGCGGGATGAGGGGCAACCGCTTGCGGAGCTCGTCGCGGAGGTTGCCGAAGGAGTAGGGCCCGTCGGCCGGGTCGAGGATCAGCAGTGCGCAGACGTGGAGATGCTGGGTGTCGGTCTCCAGATAGAGGAAACTGGCATCC
>NZ_JBHWZY010000968.1:0-2400 GCF_042727815.1 Nocardia sp. NPDC060220 | reverse complement strand
TGTGTTTTTTTTTTTTTTATAACCCCAACTCACCACGCGGGGGCCACCCTTTTGCGGGCCCCCCCCCCGCGTCTGTTTCCGGGTACCCGAACCCCGCGACTCTCGTTCGTAGATCAGCGCCGACGAGCGCCGGAGCGCGCACACTGAGCCCGTGACGAACCACGAGATCGCCACCATCGTGTGCGCGCTGATCGCGGCCATGTTGATCGCGCTGGGCGCCGTAGCGCAGCAGCGGGCGGCGGCGGCGGTGCCCGAAGGCACGCCCCTGCTCGGCGGCCTGCTCCGCAGCCCACGCTGGTGGTCCGGAATCGTGGGCGACACCGGTGGTTACGCGATGCAGGTTCTCGCGCTGGCATTCGGCGCGGTGCTGGTGGTGCAACCGATTCTGGTGAGCGCCTTGGTCTTCGCGCTGCCGCTGTCCGCGCGGCTGAACGGGCAGCGGATCACCGCGCGTGCCGCCACGACCGCGCTGATCCTCGTCGCGGCGCTCGCGCTGTTCCTGATCGTGGGCGATCCGACAGCGGGTGAGGACACGGCACCCTTCCGGGAATGGTTGGTGCCCTTGGCGATTCTGCTCGGCGTCGTCGGGGGCGCGGCTGTCGCCGGGCTGACGATCAGCAGCCGGTCGGGACAGGCGCTCGCTCTCGGCCTCGCCGGTGGCGCGCTGTTCGGGATGGCGGCCGCACTCACCGATCGCGTGGTCACCCTGTTCGGTGACGGGATCGGCGCGGTGCTCGGCGGGTGGCAGACCTGGACGCTGGTGGCCGCGGGACTGCTCGGTGTGTACCTGCAGCAGCGCGCATTCCAGGCCGGACCGCTGTCGGCCTCACTCCCCGCGGCGACGATCGCCGAACCACTGGCCGCCGCGTTCCTCGGCCTCACCGCTCTCGACGAGCACCTGCGCACCAGCGGTCTCGGACTGGTCGTCGTCGGAGTCTGTGTCGTCGTGATGTGCGCGGCGACCGTGGCGCTGTGCCACACCAGAGCGGTCACCGCCGAACCCACGCGCTGACACCTCGCGGGATTTGCCCGCCGCTGGGCTCACAGGGCTACTATCAATCAAGTGCGATTTCTTCCGGGACCCCAGCCGCCGTATGACCTGACCTACGACGACCTCTTCCTGGTCCCGAACCGGACCGATGTCGCGTCCCGGTTCGATGTGGACCTGGCCAGCGTCGACGGGACCGGTACCACCATCCCCCTCGTGGTCGCGAACATGACCGCGGTCGCGGGCAAGCGGATGGCCGAGACCGTCGCCCGCCGCGGTGGCATCGTGGTACTTCCCCAGGATCTGCCGATCCCCGCGGCCGCCGACACCATCGCGTTCGTCAAGAGCCGCTCGCTCACCGCCGACACCCCCGTCACTCTCGACCCCGATCGTTCGGTGTCCGACGCGGTGGCGCTGATGCACAAGCGCGCCCACGGCGCCGTCGTGGTCGTCGAGGACGGCAAGCCGGTCGGCGTCGTCACCGAGGCCGCCTGCGCCGATGTGGACCGGTTCGCGCGCCTGCGCGAGGTCGCGTTCACCGACTTCGTCCAGGTGGCCGTCGAGGCGTCCCCGCGCGACATCTTCGACCGCCTCGCCGAGGCCCACGCCCAGCTCGCGGTGCTCACCCACCCCGACGGCACCCTCGCGGGCGTGATGACCCGCACCGGCACCGTCCGCGCCGGCATCTACACCCCCGCGGTCGACGCGAACGGCAAGCTGCGCGTCGCCGCCGCCGTCGGCATCAACGGCGACGTGGCCGCCAAGGCGAAGGCCCTGGCCGAGGCGGGCGCCGATGTGCTCGTCCTCGACACCGCGCACGGCCACCAGACCAAAATGCTCGAATCTTTGCGCACCGTCGCCGATCTCGGTCTCGGCCTGCCCCTGGTCGCGGGCAATGTGGTCTCCGCCGAGGGCACCCGCGATCTGGCCGAGGCCGGCGCGACCATCATCAAGGTCGGTGTCGGCCCCGGCGCCATGTGCACCACCCGCATGATGACCGGCGTCGGTCGCCCACAGTTCTCCGCCGTGGCCGAATGTGCAGCCGCGGCAAAGGAACTCGGCGTGCACGTGTGGGCCGACGGTGGCGTCCGGCACCCCCGCGACGTGGCGCTGGCGCTGGCCGCGGGCGCGTCGAACGTGATGATCGGTTCCTGGTTCGCCGGTACCTACGAGTCCCCCGGCGACCTGCGCATCGACCGCGACGGCAACAAGTACAAGGAGAGCTTCGGCATGGCGTCCAAGCGTGCTGTCGCCGCTCGTACCGCCGCCGACAGCAGCTTCGACCGCGCTCGCAAGGCACTGTTCGAAGAGGGCATCTCCAGCTCGCGGATGCGTCTGGATCCCGAGCGTCCCGGCGTCGAGGATCTCATCGACCACATCTGTTCGGGTGTGCGCAGCTCGTGCACCTACGC
>NZ_JBHWZY010000967.1:0-2410 GCF_042727815.1 Nocardia sp. NPDC060220 | reverse complement strand
GTGTCGTCTCTCAGAGCAGACGTGACAGGAAAGCCTGTGTCCGTTCGTGTTGCGGGTTGGCCAGCAGCTCACGCGGCGGGCCCGATTCCACGACCACACCGGCATCCATGAATACCAGCTCGTCGGCGACCTCGCGGGCGAAGCCCATCTCGTGGGTCACCACCAGCATGGTCATGCCCGAATCGGCCAGCTCCCGCATCACCGCGAGCACCTCACCGACCAGCTCGGGGTCCAGCGCCGAGGTCGGCTCGTCGAACAGCATCAGCTTGGGATCCATCGCCAGCGCTCGCGCGATGGCGACGCGCTGCTGCTGACCACCGGACAGCTGCGCCGGGTAGGCGTTGCGCTTGGCCGAGAGCCCGACCCGCTCGAGCAGTTCCTCGGCCCTGGAGACGGCCTCGGACTTACGGATCCCGCGCACCTGGATGGGCGCCTCGATCACGTTCTCCAGCGCCGTGCGGTGCGGGAACAGGTTGAAATGCTGGAACACCATGCCGATATCGCGACGCTGGATCGCGGCATCGCGCTCGTGCATCTCGTAGAGCTTGCCGTTCTTCTCCCGGTAGCCGACGAGATCGCCGTCGACGTAGAGCCTGCCCGCGTTCACCTGCTCGAGGTGATTGATACAGCGCAGGAAGGTCGACTTGCCCGAGCCCGACGGCCCGACCAGGGTCAGTACCTTCCCACGCTGGACCTCGAGCGAGATGCCCTTGAGCACCTGCAGCGCGCCGAAGCTCTTACACACCCGGTCAGCCAGCACCATCGGCGGGACTGCCACAACTGGTTCTGTCATTTCGCCTTCACCGCCGCCTGCGCTGTGGCCAGTTCCTGAAGCTGCTTGGCCGTCAGCTGCCGGGTGGCGCCCCGCGAGTAATAGCGTTCCAAGTAGTACTGGCCGACCATGAGCACGCTGGTGATCGCCAGGTACCAGGTGGCACAGACGAGCAGCAGCGGGATCGGCTGGAAGTTCACACCGTAGATGTCACGGGCGCGGCCGAACAGGTCGGTACTCAACGGAATCGCGGTGACCAGCGAGGTCGTCTTGAGCATGCCGATCAGCTCGTTGCCGGTGGGTGGGATGATCACCCGCATGGCCTGCGGCAGCACCGTGCGGCGCATGGTCTGCGTCCACGACATGCCCAGCGCCACCGAGGCCTCGCGCTGCCCCTCGCCGACGGAGTTGATACCCGCGCGCACGATCTCGGCCATGTACGCGGCCTCGTTGAGGCCGAGGCCGATCACCGCGAACAGGAACGCCGCCTGCAGGTGCTGCACATCGAAGTGGAAGAACTGCGGACCGAACGGCACACCGAGATCGATCTGCTTGTACAGCGAGGGAACCAGGCCCCAGAACACCAACTGCACGAACACCGGGGTGCCACGGAAGATCCACAGGTAGATCCACGCGGCGGTGCGCAGCACCGGGTTCGGCGACAGACGCATCACCGCGAGGACCGTGCCGAGGGCCACCGCGATCGCCATCGCGAGCACGGTGAGCTCCAGGGTGACGATCGCGCCGGCGGTGATCCGGCTGTCGAACAGGTACTTGCCGTAGGTATCCCACCGGTAGGCGGGATTCGTGGCGGCGCCGTAGACGAACAATCCCACCAGGATCAGGATGATTGCCGCCGCGATCCAGCGGCCCGGCCTGCGCAGCGGGACCGCCTTGATCGGTTCGGGTTCGGTGCCCGGTCCGGGCACCTCCACCGTGTCTTTCGCGTCGGTCACGTCAGCTCACTGCACCGTTGATCACCGAGGTCTTGATCTGACCGTCCTGCACACCCCAGTTGGTGGTGATCTCGCCGTACTTGCCGTTGTCGATCAGGTGCTGCAGCGCCTTCTGCAGCGCCGCCGCCAGCGGGGAGGTCTTCTGCACGGCCCAGCCGTAGGGCGCGGAATCGAACAGCGGGCCCGCGGCCTCGATCTTGCCTTCGCTCTGCTTGATCGCGTACGCGGTCACCGGGGAATCGGCCGACATCGCGTCGACCTGGCCGAGCACCAACGCGTTGGTCGCGGCGCTCTGCTCGTCGAATGCCTTCATTTCGATGGCGGGCTTACCTTCGGCGACGCACTTGGCGCTCTTGGCGGGAATCTCGTCGGTGTGCTCGACCGTAGTGGACTGTACGGCGACCTTCTTGCCGCACGCATTGTTCGGATCGATCGCTTTACCGGTTTGCTGGGCCCACTGGATACCCGCGGAGAAATAGGTCGTGAAATCGACCTGCTGTTCGCGTTCGCGCGAATCGGTGATCGAGGACATACCCACGTCGTAGGTCCCTGCCTGAATGGCGGGAATGATCTTCTCGAACGAGGATTCGACATAGTCGACCTTCAGTCCGAGGGTGCTCGCGACGGCATCGAGGAGGTCCACATCGAAGCCGACGATCTTGCCGCTCGCGTCCTTGTACTC
>NZ_JBHWZY010000966.1:0-2411 GCF_042727815.1 Nocardia sp. NPDC060220 | reverse complement strand
CCCCCGTCGCCTACGTGCTGGCCTGGCGCATGGCGCTGGCCAAAGACGCTCTGACCCACAGTGATCAGGCCGGTTCCATCCGTGACAAGGTGCTCGACACCCTGCTCGAGACCGTCGAGGTCCCGTTGCCCGAGGCCGTCGTCAAGGCCGAGGTCGACGCCGTGGTCCACGACGCCGTCCACGGTTTCGACCACGACGAGGCCAAGCTGGCCGAGGCGCTCGAGGCGCAGGGCTCCTCCCGCGAGGAGTTCGACAAGGACACCCAGGAAGCCGCCGAGAAGTCGGTGAAGACCCAGCTGCTGCTCGACGCCATCGCCGAGGCCGAGAACACGCAGGTCGGCCAGCAGGAGCTGACCGAGCGAATCCTGTTCCAGGCACAGCGTTACGGCATGTCGCCGGAGCAGTTCATCCAGCAGGTGCAGCAGGCGGGCCAGCTGGGCGCGGTCTTCGCCGACGTGCGACGCGGCAAGGCGCTGGCCGGAGTTGTCGGTCAGGTGAAGGTCACCGACTCCGAGGGCAATGTGGTCGACACCACCGAAATGTTCGGTGACCCTGCGGAATCCGCTGACATCGAGCTGGACGAAGCCGCTGCCGAGTAGGTTTCGGCGGCGTGATTTGATTGCGCTGTGAGCGAAGAAGGGCGGTGCCGGGAGTTCGGCGCCGCCCTCCTTCGTTAGTGTTTGTGACGACGAACCGTATTCGTATGGCCGTAGCAATCGGTGAGAAGAGAAGGCAGGTATCCGTGACGATCAACCAGGCAGGGGTCATGACAGCCGCTACCGCTGGACTCAACCTCAGTGATTCCGTATACGAACGGCTGCTTCGCGAGCGCATCATCTTCCTGGGCACCCAGGTCGACGATGAGATCGCGAACAAGATCTGCGCGCAGATCCTGCTGCTCTCGGCCGAGGACGCGACGAAGGACATCGCGCTCTACATCAACTCGCCCGGTGGCTCGGTCACCGCGGGCATGGCCATCTACGACACGATGCAGTTCGCCGAGTGCGACATCAAGACCGTCGCGATGGGTCTGGCCGCATCGATGGGACAGTTCCTGCTCACCGCGGGCACCAAGGGCAAGCGTTTCGCGCTGCCGCACACCCGGATCATGATGCACCAGCCGTCGGCGGGCATCGGTGGTTCGGCGGCCGATATCGCGATCATGGCCGAGCAGTTCGCCCACACCAAGCGTGAGCTCAACGAACTGCAGTCGCTGCACACCGGCAAGTCGGTGGAGCAGGTGACCGAGGACGCGGACCGCGACCGCTGGTTCACGGCGAAGGAAGCCCTGGAATACGGCTTCATCGACCACGTGGTCACGCACGCGAACCAGGCGAAGTAACCGCCGCCGTCCCCCCTCACTCGAGACAAGCTTGGAGATAAAGATGGCCAACCTCTTCGACCCGCGCGCCGGCCACGGCTCCGGTGCGAGCCTGCCGCAGTCGCGCTACATCCTGCCGCAGTTCACCGAGCAGACTTCGTTCGGCGTCAAGACTTCCGACCCGTACAACAAGCTGTTCGAAGAGCGCATCATCTTCCTGGGCAACCAGGTCGACGACGTGTCCGCGAACGACATCATGGCGCAGCTGCTGGTGCTGGAGTCCCAGGACCCCGACCGCGACATCACCATGTACATCAACTCGCCCGGTGGTTCGTTCACCGCGCTGATGGCGATCTACGACACCATGCAGTACGTGCGCCCCGACGTGGTGACGGTCTGCCTGGGTCAGGCGGCCTCGGCCGCCGCGGTGCTGCTGGCCGCGGGCGCTCCCGGCAAGCGCGCCGCGCTGCCCAACGCGCGCATCCTGATCCACCAGCCGTCGTCCGGCGGTGTGCAGGGCCAGGTGTCCGACCTCGAGATCGCCGCGGCCGAGATCGAGCGGATGCGTCGCCTGATGGAAGTCACCATCTCGCGCCACACCGGCAAGCCCGAGGAGCAGGTGCGCAAGGACACCGACCGTGACAAGATCCTGACCGCCGAGGAAGCCAAGGAATACGGCATCATCGACCAGGTCTTCGATTACCGGAAGCTCAGCGGACAGAAGTGACACGCCCGGGCCCGCTGTCCTGATCTGGGCGGCGGGCCCGGCTTTTTCAGCCGCGGTGGCTCACAATGGTGAGGACCCGCACAACCCTTCACATCGAACATGCGCGAGTTGTCGACCTGTCTCGCGCACACCAGGTACGGTCGACTCAGGGACCATTGCTCTGATTGACGGCACCGAGACGTATTTCCGGCCCAATCGGGGGACGACGGTCGCACTCGGACAAGGAAGTAGGGACCTACGAGATGGCGCGCATCGGAGACGGCGGCGATCTGCTGAAGTGCTCGTTCTGCGGAAAGAGCCAGAAGCAGGTCAAGAAGCTCATCGCGGGCCCTGGGGTGTATATCTGCGACGAGTGCATCGACC
>NZ_JBHWZY010000965.1:0-2412 GCF_042727815.1 Nocardia sp. NPDC060220 | reverse complement strand
CGCTGGTGTGTCCGGTCCGTTTCCGGTTTTCCCGCCCCGACGTGCGAAGAAGATCATCAGAGGCTAGGCAACCCTACGATTTATCCGGCTCATGCACCGCTCACCCGCATTTTCTCCGCTGCCGACCCGGCCCGCCGGACATCGCACCGTGTCCTTCGCGCGGTAGGCTCAGATGTCCACTTCCACAGCAGCATCGGGGAGCAGTCATGGCGGAACTCGACGACATCGGCAGCGAAACAGCGTCCATGATGCGCACCATGCTGCAGATGGCCATCTTGGTCGCCGTCAAATCGCGGGAACACGGCCAGAAAGAGGCCGAGTCCCGGGCGAAGGCGATCGAGGCCAAGATGAAGGAAGCGCGCGAATTGCAGATCCGCGAGGCGCGTGATCTCAAGGCCAAGGATCCGCGCAATATCGAACTCGTGCAGATGATGTCGGTGGGGTCGCGCACGGTGGAATCGCGCGGTGTGGAGACGCGCGGAATCAACCTCAACAAGCCGGCGGGCTCTGCCTTCGCCGCGAACGCCGCGGCGACACCGAGCGTCGGCTACGACTCGGCCGAGCGACGCTCGGCGATCGCGGCACATCTGCAGCGTGCCGGCGTCGCTCCGGAGCTCACCCAGGTTCGGATGCTGGTCGAAATGGGCCAAGGCATCTCGCCGGAAGAGGCGATCCGGTCCCGGGACACCGTGATGCGCGCGACCCTCGCGCGTCAGCGTGGGGAACGCGGGATCGAACGCGGGATCGAACGCGGTCGCTGACCCGACTCCGAATATGCTCGGATCCCCTTGCCTGGCAACGGGATCCGAGCATCCGTCCGGTCAGTCCGGTATGCGGCCTTTCTGCCAGAGGCGGTCGATGTCCGGACTGCCGAACATCTGCGCGTCCGCGCCCTCCGGTTTCTTGAGCGGCAGCGGTTCGAGCATCCCCTTGTGACCGTTGCGCACACTGCAGTACTTGAACGGCCCTTTCGGGTCGAACAGCTTGGTCATGTGTGGGTCCGCGTGGTCGAGAAACCACACGCTGATACCGGTCCCGCCCTGCAGACGGTGATGCTCCCAGGCCTGCCACAGCGCGCTCAACCGGATCACGGCCTCGCTGTGGTGCCACCATTCCGGGCACCACACCGTGTCACTGATATCGGTGACCTGGCGCCGGTAGACCTGACTCAGGTACTCGGTGACGAACTCGTACACCCCCTGGTAGCCGTTCGTAATCTCCCCATTGGCGACATTGTCGTAGCTCACAGCGGCTTGACCTCCTCGACTTCACCCATCTCTTCCGGCGGAACAGATTTCGCTGACGACGCAGACCCGAAAAGGTCTTCGATGCGGGTCTTGCGAGTCGGGTCGTTCTGCTCGATCGACCGCTTGACCGCGTCGGCGTACTCCGACTCCCACCACGGCACGGTCCGCACCAGGACCGCGGGCTGACCGGAGGTGAACACGACGGCACGACCGCGCGGTAGCGTCGCCAGGCCCTGCGCGGTGAAGGTCACCGAGGAGCTCAGCGAACGCGAGTAGCTCTTGCTGTTGCCCGACTGCGACATCGACGCGGAGATCGAGTCGTACTCGCCGATCGCCTCGGACCGATCGCGCAGGAAGGCCATATCGTCGACTCCGCTGCCGAGAACCTTGATATTGGCGGCCGACCACAGCGCGCTCATCCCGGCCTCGCCCCAGCAACGCGCGCCCTGCGCCCACGACTGCAACACGGTCATCACCACGATGCCGCGCGACCCGAAGTGGCTGTACTGCTTGGGCAGATCCTTCCAGCGCACCACGTTGGCGGCCTCGTCGAGCACCGCGAGCAGCGGGATCGGCAACCGGCCACCCGACGAGCGCGAGGCCTTACGCATGGCCACATCGATGACCGCCTCGGTGAGCGCGCTCACCAGCGGTGCGGCCGAACCGCGCCCCTCGAGCGACAGGCAGTACAGCGTGCCGTTGCGTTCGATGAACTCCAGTTCGTCGAACTGGGGACGGACGCCGTCGGCCGGGGTGATCCACGGGTGCACATTGGACAGCTGCAAGCAGCGAATCATCTTCTTCGCGGTACCGAAGATGCCGCTCCTGGTGCGCTCGTCAGCGTTGTACTGCATGGCGAGGCCGGACGCGGTGAAGTGGTGTTCGGCGCCGCGCAGGTGTTCGATCGCCTCGGTGTTCTGCGGATTCGTCACCCATTCCCACACCTGGGTGATCGGTTTGCCCGCGATCGCGGCCGCGAGGAAGAACGCGGCGAGCAGGTCTTCGGCCTCAGGATCGAAGAAGTTGTCGCCGTCGTCGGCGCTGCCGCCGGTCTCGGCGTCGGCGAAATGTCCCGCGAGCCGAGCCGCCCGCATCTCACACCGCCTCCCCCGCCGAGAGCAGCCGGGCCAGCCGCGGCTGGTGGGACGGCAACGCCGACGAGTAC
>NZ_JBHWZY010000964.1:0-2415 GCF_042727815.1 Nocardia sp. NPDC060220 | reverse complement strand
GCAAGTTCATCGGACAGCTCCTCGGAGGGTGACTCGGACGCCTGCGGCAGTTCGGGTAGCGAGGACGTTCACGGCGTGCGCCCAGCGGCCGATCGAGCGTCGGCTGCTCGACGCCAGGCATCGACGACGGCAATGGCGTCCAGGGAAGCCCGGACATCGTGCACGCGCACGCCCCAGGCGCCGTGGGTGGCCGCGAGGGCCGACAGGGTGGCGGTGGCGGTTTCGCGGCCGTCGGGCGGGCGTGGGCCGGCTTCGTCGGCCAGGAGGGCGCCGAGGAAACGCTTGCGTGAGGCGCCGATCAAGATCGGGAAACCGCCTGCCACCAGTTCCGGGAGAGCGGCGAGGAGTTCCCAGTTGTGCTCGGCGTTCTTGGCGAAACCGAGGCCGGGGTCGAGGATCAGCCGGTCCGGGGTGACCCCCGCGGCGACAGCCAGGTCGACCTGGGCGCAGAGTTCGGCGTTCACCTCGGCGACCACGTCGTCGTAGTGATCGGCGGGGCCGGTATGGCGGTAGTCGGCGCCCGCCCGCCAGTGCATGAGGATCCACGGCACGCCCGCTTCGGCGACGACTTTCACCATGTTCGGGTCGGCACGGCCGCCGGAGACGTCGTTCACCACCGAGACGCCCGCCTCCAGCGCGGCCTCGGCGACCTCGGCGCGCATGGTGTCGACACTGGTCGGCACCCCGGCGGCGACCAGTCCGCGGATCACCGGAGCGACCCTGGCGGCCTCGGCGGCCGGGTCGACCCGGTCGGCGCCCGGCCTGGTGGATTCACCACCCACGTCGACGATGTCGGCGCCCGCTTCGTACAGCTCCACACCGTGCGCGATCGCGAGTGCGGGGTCGAGGTAGCGACCACCGTCGGAGAAAGAATCAGCGGTCACGTTGACCACACCCATGACCACGCAGGAGCGGTGGTCACGGGCGGTCACCAGTGGCTGGCTCATTTGCGCAGGATCAGGTCCAGCGCCTCGGCTCGCGAGGCGGAGTCGGTTTGCAGCTGGCCGCGCACCGCCGAGGTGGTGGTGCTGGCGCCGGGCTTACGGATTCCCCTCATGGCCATGCACAGGTGCTCGGCCTCGACCACCACGATCGCGCCGCGCGGATCCAGTCGGCGCATCACCGCGTCGGCGATCTGGCTGGTCAGCCGCTCCTGCACCTGGGGGCGCTTGGCGTAGAGATCGACCACGCGCGCCAGCTTCGACAGCCCCGTCACCCGGCCGTGCGAGCCGGGGATGTAGCCGACGTGCGCGACGCCGTGGAACGAGACCAGGTGATGCTCACAGGTGGAGAACATCGGGATGTCACGAACCAGCACGAGTTCCTGGTGACCCTCGTCGAAGGTGGTCGCGAGCACCGCGTCGGGCTCGGTGTAGAGCCCGGCGAACATCTCCCGGTAAGCACGCGCCACCCGCGCGGGCGTGTCGAGCAGGCCAGGACGGTCGGGATCCTCACCGACCGCGAGCAGCAGCTCGCGCACCGCATTCTCGGCGCGCTCCTGATCGAACGGCAAACCGGTCGCCAGCGCCGTCAGCACCGACGGACTGGTCGCACCCAGCTCACCTGCCGGATCGAGTTCCTGCTTGTTGGCCGACAACTTCTCCGCACCTCCGTGATATTTGCGGCTGGCGCCGCGGGTTCTCGGCCCTGTTCTCCGCTCAGTCCAGAGGCGGGCGGGCCGAGAACGAGAGCCGAAAGCCGGCGACCACCCGACATTCGACGGCCGAGCGTGATCCGAGAACCAGTGCCGAATGCCGGTACTTGTTCGACATTCGACCTCCGAGCGTAGTTGGCCCCCGGTCAGTGGCGGCCGTTCGGCCCTTCCCACTCCTTGTTCTCCGGATCGGCGTCACGCACCGGCGGCTGCGGCTGGGCACCCCACGGCTGGAAACCGTCGCTGGCGTGCCGCGGCTGCTGCTGCTCGGGCCTGCCCCAGGCACTGCCCTGGTCCTGCGGCGGTTGGGGCTGCTGCTGCGGCTGTTGCTGCTGCGGCTGCTGCTGCTGCTCCTCGCGCGGCGGCCAACCCGGAGCCGACCAGCCGGCCGGTGCGCCGTAATCGGGCCGCGAACCGTGCGTGCCCGACTGCCGGGGGAACGCCTGGGTCGGCGCGGCGGGCAACGGGTAACCGGCCGCGGGCGGTGCGGGCTGGCCGTAGGGCTGACCCGGGTAGCCGTTGGGCTCCACCGGCGGTGCACCGTTGGGCACCGGCACCGGCGCGGGCTGCACCGGCGGCCACGGCTCGCCGCGCTCGACGGCCAGCTCGCCCGGCGTCTTCACCGGCGGCTTGTCCGACGGGTGCCGGTCACCGAAATCGTTGAACGCGGTGATCCGCGGACGCTTCTCCACACCGGCCAGGATCGTCTCGAGATCCTTGCGGTGCAGCGTCTCGCGCTCGAGCAGCGCGGTGGCCAAGGC
>NZ_JBHWZY010000963.1:0-2416 GCF_042727815.1 Nocardia sp. NPDC060220 | reverse complement strand
AGCTCTACACCAGCCGCGGCACCGGCTACTGGGGTCCGCCGATGCGGGTGTTCGCACCGAGTGAGATCACCGTGCTGGTGCTGCATCCCCAGCGGTGAACGCCTGCGGCACAGGATGTTTCGCCGCGTTCAGGTGCCGAGTCCGAGTCGGACGATGCGGTCGTCCCTGTCGGTGGGATCACCGCGGCCGTCGGTGTTGTTCGTCAGCAGCCACAGGGACCCGTCCGGCGCGACGGCGACATCGCGAAGGCGTCCGTACTCGCCGACGAGGAGCTCGGTCGAGTGGGCGAGGTCGTCGAGCGGGATTCGGCGCAGTCGCTCACCGCGCAGATTCGCGAGGTAGACGGACCCGTTGACTGTCGTCATCCCGCTCGGGCTGGCCTCGGACGGTTTCCACTGCTGCACAGGGTCGAGGAAACCCGCCCGCCCCGCGATGCCTTCGACCTCGGGCCACCCGTAATTTCCGCCGGGTTGGATGAGATTGAGTTCGTCCCAGGTGTTCTGGCCGAATTCGCTGGCGAGCATCCGCCCGTCCGGCGCCCAGGTGATGCCCTGCGGGTTCCGGTGGCCGTAGCTGTAGACGAGTGATTCCGGCAGAGGGTTGTCGGCGGGTGCCCGCCCGTCCGGTGTCATGCGCAGGATCTTTCCGCCGAGGGACGCGCGATCCTGGGCCGTTCGGCGATTACCCGCGTCGCCGACGGTGGCATACAGCATTCCGTCGGGTCCGAAGGCGATCCGGCCGCCGTTGTGATTGGTGGCGGCGGGTAGGCCGGTGAGAATCGGTGTGCCGCTGCCCAGTCCGAGGTTGCCGGGCTGCCCGGTGAGGTCGAATCGTTCGATGCGATTGTCATCGGCGGTGGTGTAGTAGGCGAACAGGTGCCCCTCGCGCACCGCGATGCCGAGCAGACCGCCCTCGCCGGACGGCTCGACGTCCTCGATGACCCCCACCTCGTATTGTGCTCCGTCGGTACCGATTTCGAGGATACGGGCGCTGTCACGTTCGCTCACCAGTGCGGTCGAGCCGTGGAAGGCGATCGACCACGGGGCGTCGAGCTCCTCGGTGACGGTGGTGTCGGGGCCGGACGCGCCGGTCCGGGTGGTTGCCTGCTCGGCCCGCTCGCTGGGGGCGCAGCCGCACAGCAGAGCGATGGCCGAGCCGAACGCCACGAGACACGCTCTGGTGCGGAACTCCATGTCTTCGAGACTAAACCCGCCGTTCGATCGCCTACCAGGTGTGGCGAGCGCCTGAAACCGGTGACCGCATCAGGCGAAGACAGCGCGCACAACGGACTCGTCGCCATCGATCGCGACCAATCCGAGCGCGAGGGCATCGCTGAGAGTGATCGCGCCGGCGGCGAGGCCGAGGATGTAGCCGGGGTCAGCGCGGACAGTGGCGTCGAGTGCGCGGCCGTCATGCGCGCCGACCTCGAAGCCCGAGCGCGACGCGCGGAGCTGGAAGAGTGAGTCGCCGATCTCGAGACCGACTGTCGCCGACGGACGAACCTCGATACGGGCGTCGAGCAAGGCGGGGACGGCGAGGGCGAGCCATCCGGGGCGGAAGGCGTCACCGTCGGCGGGACCACGAACCATCAACGGTGTGGACCAGCGAATCAGGCTCTCGATCGGTCGGCGCAGCTCGGCACCCCACGGCGTCAGGGCGTACTCGACCACGCTGCCCTCGCCGGTCAGTCGCCGCTCGACCACACCCGAGGCCTCGAGGTCGCGAAGCCGATCGGCGAGCAGGTTGGTCGCGATGCCGGGCAGGCCCTCGATCAGGTCCCGGTAGCGAGCGGGGGCAAGGAGAAGCTCGCGGACGATGAGCAGGTTCCACCGGTCACCGACGACTTCGAGGGATCGGGCGAGCCCGCAGTACTGACCGTAGCTACGCATCGTTTCCTACCATCGCTTGATCTTCTCAAGTGCACGTGAGATCCTCAAGTATACCCTGATGCCGAGCCCTGAGGGGGCCACCATGGTCGACACCACCAAGCGCGTGCGGCCCGGTTGGGTCGACGACGAACTGTTCCCGTTCGAGAGTCGATTCGTCGAGATCGACGGGCACACCGTGCACTACGTCGACGAGGGATCAGGCCCCACTCTGTTACTCCTGCACGGCAATCCGACCTGGTCGTTCCTGTGGCGCGACGTGATCGGCGCACTGCGCGGCGACTTTCGTTGCGTCGCACTCGACTACCCGGGATTCGGGCTGTCCTCGCCGCGGCCCGGCTACCGCTTCCTGCCCGAGGAGCACGCAGCGGTGGTCACCGGGTTCGTCGACGCGCTCGGCCTCGAGGGAGTCACCTTGGTCGGGCAGGATTGGGGCGGCATGATCGGCCTGGCGGTCGCGCAGCGGCGGCCGGGCGTCTTCGATCGGCT
Organism: Nocardia sp. NPDC060220; assembly: GCF_042727815.1. NCBI lineage: Bacteria > Bacillati > Actinomycetota > Actinomycetes > Mycobacteriales > Nocardiaceae > Nocardia > Nocardia sp. NPDC060220. Next base: position 41 of record NZ_JBHWZY010000963.1, on the reverse strand, counting down.
GGTCCTCGCCAACACCTGGGCCTGGCCGGTCAACGGGGTCC
>NZ_JBHWZY010000962.1:0-2416 GCF_042727815.1 Nocardia sp. NPDC060220 | reverse complement strand
GATTCGCACCCATCTCTAAAATTTCGCCTGAAGACTCATTCTTTTCGCCCGTGTCTGCATCGTAGACACGCACATTTTCCATGTAAATTTCTTCATGTTCATATGCGTCATTCTCGACCTGATCCAAACCTGCACCCGAGTTACCTTTGCAAGGCGCCGATCCACTTCCAGCGATGTCGTCGCCGGACGTTACCATCCGTGAGTTCCACGGAATTTCGCCAGCGAACAAGTAGTACGCAGTCGGCAGTTCAATCATGTCGCGCCCAGGATGACCGACGGCTGACCACCATTCCAGTAGAGCGTCCAGGACGTCGTGCTCGACGGCCACCGTATTAAACAATCCGTACACGCTCCTGCCAGTCTGGGTGTCCTTGGCTTCGAGTTCAGCGTGTACGAGGACCCAGGGCCCTTCTGACCCATCGAGGGTATCGCAGTACAAAATTTCTTCGGGAACTGCTACAATTCCATTTAGCATCCAGTCGTGGTCGTCCTTGGGCGTGGGCTGTGTCCATACCGGCATTTTCATTGGCAGCAATACGGAAGGCTCCGGAAAAGTCGGGTCTATATCCACCTCAAGCCACGGAACGTGTTCTCCACGCGCGCTGAGCATTCCCGATACGAGGTAAAATCCGATCCAGCCGTATTTCTTGCCATATCGGTCTGTGCGACCCTTGTCGACATAACTGCGGCCCGATCCGATAGCGGAGTCGACGATTGAGAATTGTTCCATGCGCCAGCCCATGTCGTAGACAACCCCCAAGACATGGTCGGTTGCCTCGACGTGCCCTACGTGCTCATAGTTATAGTTTAGGCGGTCGTCAAATAGTCGTCCTATGGTGTAATTGCCGAAATCCATGTGAATGGTGGTGCGTACCTCTTCTCGTCGAGGGTCACCATCGTGCAGGGCGGCAGGGAGAACTTCGTTCGCGAACTCGATCCCATTAGCCAGTGCGGCTGGGACAGCACGTGGGTAATGCAAATGGGCGAACGTGACGGTGCTGGCGAGGTAGTAGCGAATAAGTCGGTGGTAGGTAGGCGCCGTGGGCTGTTGCCCAGTGATGATTGGAATCAGCCGTTCTAGATAGCTTTTGAGTGTGTCGCCAAACTCAGGGTCGTGGATCTGATGCGCTGTGGTCACCCCATAAGCTGCGGCAACCGCCCGCTCAGCGACGTACGCATCGTTCACGGTCAGCGCATCGAGGGCCAGGGCAAACACCCCTGATGGGTCTTCGCGGCCGTACCAGTACAGCGCCGCGGTTGCAGCATCACGCAAGTCGCGGACCGTACTGGTCAACATCCACATGAGCCACCGAGCCCGTAATCCGTCAGCTTCGGTGCGGTCGGCGCGATCTTTCCAATGCGCTGCCAGCGCGTGAACCTCGCCCAGCATCACGCCCGAGCTACTTCTGAGCCACTCGGACCACGCCAGGTCGCGTTTCCCGACAGCCATCGGCCGCAGCAGCGAATCGAGATAGCCAGCGTTAAATGGATGCGACACAACAGCACGCACCGATTGCATCCTGAACCAGAATCCGCTCCGAACTGCCAAAGACTCGAAGTTCGTTGTGAATGCCTCGATGGTGGCAGCGTCCACAACGGAGGGGCTTAGTTCGGTCGTTCGCTCCAGTGCAGCGAACATCAGCGGCTTGTCGACCATCTGCCACAGTTGTCCCAACCGGGCTTTTGGCAGAACGAACGTCAACGCGTCGAAGATGTCGACGGCGAGTGGGTGCAAATCCTTCCCGTCGCTGGCGAATCGTGACGTCATCTTAGGCGTCCGCAATGCGTGCGCGAACCCGGTACCGCCAGTGGATACCATCGCAGAGGCAATAATGTGTCCCGCGAGAAGATCATAGACGACTGCGACTCTCATTTCACCAACTGGCGACGCCCCCGTTTGAGTTGCACGATCGTCCTCAGCCGGCTGACGAATGAGGATACCTTCATGTACAAGGGCCGCAAGGACGCTCTCCTCCCAACGTCCGTTGTCTGCGAACAGCTCGTGGGCACGGCCCTCATCGACATCACGCGACAGAGACTCCCACATCTCTATGCCGAGTCGTTTGATAGCTCTGGTGACGTCATTGCTGCTGATATTGGTGTGCAGTTGGTCGATGCGATTAGCCACGTCACGCAGGTACTCGTCGAACATTTCATTAAGTGACCGAGGGAGGAGCGCAAGTTCGACTCGGTTCTCGCGACTCGGGTTCGCAACCGAGCAGAATATACGCAACGCCAGCGGCTGCCGGAAGAGCTCCCGTGGAAGATCGGCGCCACTGGCATCGATCTTGAAGAAGTCGAAATACCTCTGCGCGACCTCGTCGAGATCTTCGGTAAACCCGTCGAGTTTCACTCGGTCAGTAACCGTCGGAGGAATTGTACTAGCCAAGAAGGCTTCGCGGATAGTGCATACAAC
>NZ_JBHWZY010000961.1:0-2426 GCF_042727815.1 Nocardia sp. NPDC060220 | reverse complement strand
CCACCATCATGTCGCGGGGCACCCTCGCGCAGAAACAGCGCTGGCTGGCCGACATCGTCACCCTGCGCAAGGTGGCGTCCTGGGCGATCACCGAACCCGATTCCGGCTCGGATGCGTTCGGCGGCATGAAGACTCGCGTGGAACGCGACGGCGAGGACTACATCCTCAACGGCCAGAAGACCTTCATCACCAACGGCCCGTGCGCCGACGTGATGATCGTCTACGCCAAGCTCGACGAGGGTGACGGCGCCGGCAAACGCGACCGCAAGGTGCTCACGTTCGTGCTCGACACGGGCATGGAAGGTCTCACCCAGGGCAAGCCGTTCAAGAAGATGGGCCTGCACTCCTCACCCACCGGCGAGTTGTTCTTCGACAATGTCCGGCTCGGCAAGGATCGGTTGCTCGGCGAAACCGAGGAACACCAGGGCGGCGACGGAAGGGAAAGCGCCAGAGCCAGTTTCACCGCCGAGCGGATCGGCGTCGGCTTCATGGCGCTGGGCGTGATCGACGAATGTCACCGGCTCTGTGTCGATTACGCGCGCAACCGCACGCTGTGGGGACAGGAGATCGGGCGCTTCCAGCTGATCCAGCTCAAGCTGGCCAAGATGGAAGTGGCGCGAATCAACGTGCAGAACATGGTGTTCAACGTGCTCGAGCGCGCTCGCGCGGGCAAGCCGCCGAGCCTGGCCGAGGCCTCGGCGATGAAGCTGTACTGCTCCGAGGCCGCCACCGAGGTGGCGATGGAGGCGGTGCAGTTGTTCGGCGGCAACGGCTATATGAGCGAGTACCGGGTCGAGCAGCTGGCCCGTGACGCGAAGTCGCTGATGATCTACGCGGGCAGCAACGAGATCCAGGTGACCCACATCGCCAAGGGACTGCTCGGGAAGTGAACCGGCCCCGGCCGCGAACAGCGTTGTCGCGGCCGGGATCTCATCACACGGCGCGCAGGTGCCCGCGGCTTGCGTAGATGTGCTCGGCGATCAGCGTGGCGATCCGGTCCGGCGCCTCCAGCATCGGCACATGCCCCACCCCGTGCACCAGGATCCGATCCGCCGACTCGGGCAGTTCGCGCAGGTAGCGGGTGGCGTACACGCTGTTGGGGATGATCCGGTCGTATTCGGCGAGCAGCATCCGCACCGGGGTGCTCAGCTCGCCCAGGTCGTCCATGCCCGGCGCGCGCAGGCTGCCGAGGATGAGCGGGATCATCGCCTCGCAATGCAGGACGGCGGTGAGCAGGGTCGCGAGATCACGGCGCGCGACAGCGCCGGTGTGCTTGGCGACCAGCAATGCGGCCACCTGCTGCACGAGCGCGTTGTTGATCGCCGCACCACCGAGGCGTTTGCCGATCTCGATGAAGGGGATCATCGACGCGAACTTGACGCCGATCCTGACCTGGCTCAGCGAAGGCGATGCCCAGCCACCCGCCGCGGCGATGGTGGTGAGTGTGCGAGCACGGCCGCGTCGGGCCAGCTCGAGTCCCACCCAGCCGCCGAGCGAATTGCCCGCGATATGACAGGTGCGCCAGCCCAGCTCGTCGAGCTGATCCTCGATCTGATCGGCCAGGGCGTACACATCCAGCGCCCATCCTTCGACCTTCGGGCCACCCCAGTGCCCGGCGAACGCGGGCGCGTACACCTCGCAATGTGCCGACATCCGCTGCGCGACCTGCTCCCAGCAGTGTGGCGACAGCAGGAATCCGTGCAGCAACAAGACCGGGTCGCCGGACCCGATGTGCAACGCCGCGACGGGCGTGGGGCGGGCGGTGGACTTGGCGGTGCGTGACGTCATCGTCATCACCCCTTCCTGGACGACGGTGTCCGGGGGAGCATCCCTGCCTGCATTGTACGGTCGTACGGTGCCGATAATCCTCTCGACTGTGAACGTTAACGGGGTCCGTGCCGCTTCGACCAAGGGCATGACAGCCTGGTTGGCGGCGACCGAAGCCGACATCGTCTGCCTGCAGGAGACCAGGGCGACCGATGCGCAGACCGCGGCGGCGCTGGCCCCCGCGCTCGACGCGGGTTGGGTCCTCTCCCACGCCGAGCCCGAATCCAAGGGCCGCGCGGGCGTGGGAATCCTGTCGCGGCGCGCCCCCGATGCCGTGCGCATCGGGTTCGGCAGCACCGAGTTCGCGGCGTCGGGCCGCTATATCGAAGCCGACTTCGGTGACGTCACCGTGGCGAGCGTCTACGTGCACTCGGGGGAGGAGAACACCCCCAAACAAGACGAGAAGTACCGGTTCATGGCCGAGCTCGGCGCGTACCTGAAATCGCGCACCGGCGAGTTCGTGGTGAGCGGCGACTGGAACATCGCGCCCGCCGAGGTCGACCTGAAGAACTGGAAGGGCAACCAGAAGTCGGCGGGCTTTCTGCCCGAGGAGCGCGCCTGGATCGCCGAACTGCTCGCCGCGGGCTACGTCGATGTGG
>NZ_JBHWZY010000960.1:0-2430 GCF_042727815.1 Nocardia sp. NPDC060220 | reverse complement strand
CGATCAGTACAGCTATCTCGACCATGTCGCCGCGGTCGCCAAGGCCTCGGAATCGGCGGGCTTCCTCGGCGGGCTGCTGCCCTCGTTCCCGGTGACCGACGACCCGTGGGCCGTGGCCGCCGCACTCGCCGCCGAGACCACCACCTACCGCTTCATGGTGGCGTTCCAGCCCGGCTTCCTCCATCCCGTGCAGGCGGCCAGGATGTCGGCGAGTCTGCAACGCGCCACCGGCGGGCGACTCGTCTACAACATCATCAGCGGGGGCGGCGGACCGGCCCAATTGTGGTGGGGCGACAAGGTTTCCCATGACGACCGCTACGCGCGAACGAGCGAATTCCTCGACGTGCTGCGCGGGGTCTGGGACGGCGAATCCTTCGACCACGACGGCCGTTTCTTCGGCACCGAGGGCGCCGCACTGCCACCGGGTCTGGCCGGACAGCCTTTCCCCGAGGTGTACTTCTCCGGCTCCTCGGGTGCCGCCGTCGCCGCGGCGGGCCGCCACGCCGACTACTACCTGTCCTGGCTCGAGCCCTACGCCGACCTGCGCGCCAAGTTCGACGGTGTCCGCCGCAACGCCGAAACCACCGGCCGCACGCCGAAGTTCGCGGTCCGCATCGACATCGTCGCCCGCCACACCGAGGAAGCGGCCTGGGCCGAGATCGAGAAGGGCTGGGCCTTCGTCGACCGCGACGCCGCCAACCGCGCCGCTCAGGGCGACTCCGTCGGGGCGGCCCGGATCAAGGGCTGGGTGCCCGAAACCATCACCGGATATCGCGATCTGGAAGTCCAGCCCAACGTCTGGTGCGGATTCAGCCTGATCCGCGGCGGCCCGGCCTTCGGCCTGGTCGGCAGCTACGAGCAGGTCGCCCAGCGGCTCGACGAACTGATCGACCTCGGCGTCGACGCCTTCATCCTCGCGGGCAACCCGCACCTGGAAGAGGCCTACCGGGTCGGCGAGGAAGTACTGCCACTGCTGGGCCGTTCCCGGCTCACCACCCCGTCCACCGACACCGTCCTCGCGACGGCCCGATAACGCAGGAGCTACCTTGACCACCACCGAAACCCGCCTGCCGGAGGCCGTCACCGCCTTCGTCGATGCGGTCACCCGCGACGCCGACACCGCGTTCCGGGTATTCCGGGAGACCGGCACCGTCACCGGCAACGGCACCGTCAACTTCGTCGAGCGCGTACCCGGCGAGGAGATCGCCGTCGCTCTCAACGAGCCGGGCCCGTGGGCCGACGACCGGACCGTCGCGCCCGTCGTCGCCACCTTCGACGGAGAAGTGCTGTCCGGCAAGGGATCCGCCGGATTCGTCACCGGTTACGCGAAGGTGTTCCGCGCGCACCCCGAGATCACCTCCGTCGTCCACATCCACACCCCATGGCTCGGCGGCTGGGCGCAGACCCACCGCACCCTGCCGATTCGCTACGCCGCCTCGCAGCGACTCACCTTGTCGCGCGAGATCCCGCCGCACATCGACCGCACGGTCGGTGCGGGCGATTTCATTCTCGGCCGCCTCGAGGTCGACCCGCACCTGGTCGCGATCTTCGAAGCCAACGGTGGCGCGAACGTGATCGGTCGCGCCGGTCTGCTGGAACTGGCGAAGTTCGTCGTGCTGCTCGAGGAGGGCGCGCAGTATCAGGCGATCGCCGAAACCCTCGGCGGCTCGGTCGAATTCGATCCGTCGAATCTCGCGGTGCAGTGGCAGCGCAGCGGTCTGGCCGACGAGGCCCGTCGTCTCGGCCTGATCGGAGACGCGCGATGAGTGGTATCAGGGTCGGCTACTTCCCGCACAACAATTCGCTGTTCGTCCTGCGTCATCGCGGGATCCTGGAACGGTCGCTGCCCGAGGTCGAATGGGTCGATCTGCGTGCGCTGCCGCAGCCCGCGCGTGTCGATCCCACCACCGCGCTGCCGAGCGAACACTCGGACTGGTTGTTCACCGAGGGCGGCTACGACATCATCGGCACCGGGTTCACCCCGCCGATCACCGCGCTCGCCAACCAGCGCGACATCGTCTATCTCGGTATCTCGGGCCCGCGTGTGGAGAACGGCAGGCTGGTCGCGACCGCGGCGAGCGGCATCACCTCCGCCGCGGATCTGAAAGGCAAGCGGGTCGGGATCGCGCACGGCTCGTGGCAGACCACCCTGTTGCTGTTCGCCCTCGACCAGGCCGGTCTCAGCTGGGCCGACGTCGAACCGGTCGATGTCGACGTGCGCGGGGGCGGCGCCGCGCTGCTGGCCGGTGACCTCGACGCCTGGGTCGGTACCTACCCCGGTCTTCAGGACGTGGAGGCGGCCACCGAGCTCACCACGCTGGTCGACACCGCCTCGGTCTTCAGCCACCCGTCGCTGTGGTTCACCCGTCGCGACCTGGCCGAAGGCAACCGCGCCGCAGTGGAAGCGGTGCTGGCCGCACTCCAGGAGTC
>NZ_JBHWZY010000959.1:0-2430 GCF_042727815.1 Nocardia sp. NPDC060220 | reverse complement strand
CACAGACAACTAAACTCACACAATCTACCAAACCGGTCGCCTCGGTCAAGTAACCCCCCAAAGTGAGGGAACCGAATCGAGCCCGCTTGCGTCAAACCCAGTGACGCTCCATATGATTCGGGGTTCGCTCGAGCAGCGAATCCCGAGGGGCATCACCGTGTTCAATATTGAGGAGGGGTTACATTGCGTACACGTAGCAAGTTCATGGGGTGCCTGGCCACGGGCGTACTCGGCGCGGCAACGCTGATAGCCGGAGCGGGTTTTGGTGCTGGCGCAGCATCGGCATTCACGGCGAGCGGCCCATGTTTCACCAATGAGAACGTGCGGGTGATTGCTTGCTCGTTCCCCACCGTGGAGGAGTGCCAGGACTGGAGGTCGCAGCAACAACGCCCGACGGCGGCCAACTGCGAGTGGAACTCCGCAGGTAATCACCGCCCTGACTGGGACAATCCGGCGGGGCACATCGCGGCAACGTTCTACTGATCTGCCGACAGCTCAGGCCCCGCAACACCTCGGTGCGGGGCCCTGCGGAGTGTCCGGTGCTGACTGGGCCCGGCCCTTGGCCCATTTCTCGGTCTCACCGGCCGTTCGCAGTAGGAGATCGGGAAGCACCCCCCACGATGGGTCGGGAAGAGGCGATGGTGGCGCACGACGGTGTCGCGCCGGATCCCTCGCCCGCCAAGAAGCCTGTCGCCGAAGTGAAGTGAGCTAGCCGGGCGGGGTCGCCTGCTTCGCGGAATCCGCGCGGAGTTCGGCGACCTCGGTCCGCAGGGCTTTGACCTCGTCGACCAGGTCGCGGAGCATGTTCTCCGCGCGGTCGGCGGCGGCGTCCACGGTCTTGAGCTGTTCGACGACCCAGGTGGTCATGGTGCCGATGGCGAACGAGATCAGGCCGATGCCCAGCGTCATCAGGACCAGCGAGACCAGCCTGCCCTCGGTGGTCACCGGGTAGACGTCGCCGTAGCCGACCGTGGTCACCGAGACCGCCGACCACCACAGTGCGTCGCCGAAGGTCTCGATCTTGGAGTCGGGTGCGCCGTATTCGGCGTCGAAGAAGGCCAGACTCGACAGCAACAGGATCAGCAGGGAACTGGTGGCCACGAAGGTCACCAGGCGGGTGCGCGGATGCGTCGCGCGGTTGAGGGCGTCGAGCAGCAGCAGCGAAGCACGGAGCAGCCGCAGCGGGCGAAACGGCGGCACGAGCACGACCAGCAGGTCGAGAGGATGCTTGCGGAGGAAGCGCAACCGGTCGCCCGAGAGCCGCAATCTGACCACGAAATCGACGAAGAACACCGCCCAGATCGCGATATCGGCCAGCACGAGACCGGTATCGAGGCGCGGTGACACATCGGTGTCGAGCACCCGCCACGCGTACATGACGACGAACACCACCGCGAGCGCCATCAACGGCAGATTGGTCGCGCGCTCCCACCGCTGCCTGCGGGTGAGTGGACGGTCGGTTGTTGACGAATTCATGCGGCTACCTGGGTCGACGGGCTCTGGCCCGCCGACCGTACCCTGCTCTTTGGTCGAGCAGGTCAGAGATCGTCGGCCGACATCCCGAATTTGCGCCGGATCGGGAACGACGCCAGGACGCCGAGGACCAGGATCAGGCCGATGGCGCCGGAACCGATCAGCGCCACGTTGCGCGCGGTGTTGTCCGCGGGCGGCGGCGGTGCGGGCACCGCGAGCTGCAGGCTGCGCGCCGGGCTGGCCTGCTTCGGCGGAAGTTCCCTCGGCACTTCGTTGGTCAGCGCCGCGACGGGATCCACTGCGCCGTAACCGATGTACGGATTCCAGCCCTCTGCCGGTGCGTGGGCCGTGGCCTGCAACCGCTGGATGACCTGCTTGGCGGTCAGGTCCGGGAACCTGTCGCGCACCAGCGCGGCGACGCCTGCGACGTACGGCGAAGCGAAACTTGTTCCGCTGTAGGCCATGTACTTGCCCTGGTTGTCGTACTTGCCGTCGGAGATGCCGGCGGTCCTGGCATCGAGGGACGTAATGCCTTCTCCCGGTGCGGCAATGCCGACCCATGGACCGGGCACGGTGAACGACGACGGTGCGCCGTTGGCGCCGATGGAGCCGACCGAGAGCACATATTCGTCGTACCAGGCGGGATTCACATAGGTGCGGATCGTGCTCCACAGATCCTGTGCGGGCTTGAGCGGGTCCGGCCCGGGATTGCCCGACTTGCAGGCGTTGTCGGAGTTACCCGCCGAGCTGACGATCACCACGTCCTTCTCCAGCGCCGCGTACCGCACGGCCGCGCCGAGCGCGCCGAACGCCGCTTCGTTGGCCGGGGAACCGCTGTTGCAGGCGACGAGCGAGATGTTGATCACGCGGGCGCCGAAGTCGGCCGCCCGCCGGATCGCGCTCGCGAGTGAGGAGACCTTGCCGTAGCCCTCGGGGAAATCGTCGGGCCCCTTGTTC
>NZ_JBHWZY010000958.1:0-2434 GCF_042727815.1 Nocardia sp. NPDC060220 | reverse complement strand
GCCTTGAAGTCCTTGACGACGATGTCGCCGACCTTGACCACGGTGCCGTGGACCTCGGTGTCTTCGGGCTAGTTCTGCGCGGCCGCGCGGAACACGGCGAGAGCTTCCTCGCCCAGGTGTGGTCCGCTGACCTCGACCGGCACGTTCGAGCTCGCGACGACCTCGGCGCAGGTGAGTCCGAAACTGGTACCCGGGGGCATGATCGGCCCGAATTCGGCTGCGGCCGCGGCGAAGACGATGCGGCCGACCCCGGCCCACACCATCGCGGCGGCGCACATCGGGCACGGTTCGCCACTGGCGTAGACGGTGGCGCCCCGCAGTTTCGCCGCGTGGCCCGCGGCGGTCGCGAGGGTGATCGCGACCAGTTCGGCGTGGGTGGTGACGTCGCCGGTGGTGTTCACCGCGTTCACACCCTCGGCCAGGACCGCGCCGTCGTGGCCGAGAGCGACCGCGCCGAAGGGGCGATCGCCGAGCGCGGTGGCGTGCCCGGCGAGGTCGATGGCGCGACGCAGATGGGTGATGTCGATATCGGTCAGCTCGCTCATGAGGTGAGATCCACTTCCGTTCCGATGCCGTTGGCGCGGGCCTTGTCGATGAGCAGGCGGGCGGCGGCCAGATCCTGCAGGCCGATGCCCACCGAATTGAACAGGGTGATGTCGCGGTCGTCGTGACGGCCGGCTGCCCGGCCCGCGATCACCTCGCCCAGCTCGGTGCCCACCGCGTCCTGCGTGATCGCGCCTTCGGCGATGGCCATCAGCGTGTCGCCGGATTTGGTGAGCGTGGTGCCGATCGAGTCTACGACGACCCTGGACCGGCGCATGGCCTCGCCGTCCACCTCCCGGTGATCCGCCCTCGGCGGTGCGCCCACCGCGTTGACGTGCAGACCGTCGCCGAACCAGGCGCCGTGGACGATCGGCTCGCGGGACGGCGTGAGGGTGCACAACACGTCGGCGGCGCGGGTGACCGACTCCGGGCTGTCGAGGGCACGCACGTTGAGACCGAGATCGGCTATCGCACTGCGGAATCGGTCGACCGTAGCTGCGGTGCGCGACCAGACCAGCACGGTCTCGAGCTCGCGCACGGTCGCAATCGCGCGCGTGTGCTCCACGGCCAGATTGCCCGCGCCGATAACACCGAGTACCGAACTCGATGGTCGGGACAGATATTTCGTCGCCACCGCGCTGGCGGCGGCCGTCCGCACGGCGGTGACGAGGCGTCCGTCGATCAGTGCCTCGCACGAACCGTCGGCCGCCGAGGTCACCACGATCACCGACCGCTGCACCGGCAACCCGCGCCCGCGATTGGCGGGCAGGTCGGCGAGCAGTTTGACCGCGGCGGCACCGGCGGATTCGGCGGCGGCGACCATGGGCACGAAGGCCGCGCCGCCCAGTGTCATCGCCGGTGGAGCGGGGACGAACGCGGTGCCCAGCGCCAGATCGGCGTGCGCGCGCTCGACGGCGGCGAGCACCTCACCGCGGTCGAGGACGGCGGTCACATCGGAGTGCGACAGGATCAGAGTCAACGGTGGCTCCTGCGAAAGTAGGGGCGGGTCAGGAAGTTCGGGCGAAGGCGACGGTGAGGTCGCGCGGCGAGCGGCTGTTGCCGACCAAGCCGCTGACGGCCACGATCGCGATCAGATAGGGCAGCATCACCAGCAACGCGAACGGCACATCGACGCCGAGGGCGGGCAGTGCGAACTGCAGGGCCTGGGCGAGACCGAAGAACACCGATGCCCAGATCACCCCGAGCGCACGCCAGCGGCCTGCGATCACCGCGACCACGGCGAGATAGCCGATGCCGCCGGTCATGTTGTCGCTGAACGAATGCACCTCCGACAGCGCCAATTGCGCGCCGCCGAGGCCGGCAGCGAACGCGGCGAGCAGCACACAGCCGTACCGGGCGGCCTTCACCGGCAGACCAGTGCGGTCGGCGGCGACGGCGTCTTCACCGATCGCGTCGATCACCAGACCCAGCTTGGTGCGGCGGGAGAACACGACCGCCAGGACGGCGACGACCGCGATGCACAGATAGCCGAGCGCGGTCTGCCCGAACAGGGCGGGACCGATAACCGGGATATGGTGCAGCACCGGTATCGGCAGCGCGTCGAAACCGGGAACGCTGTGGCCCTTGCCGTCGTCGAGTAGCAGGCGCGCACCGTAGGTGGTGGCGCCGAGTGCCAACGCGTTGCCGGCGATGCCGACGACGATCTGGTCGGCGCGCAAGCCGATACTCCAGATCGCTTGCAGCGCACCGAAGATCAGGGCAGCGAGCACGGCGGTGGCCGCGCCGAGTACCGGCGAACCGGTGGTGACGGCGCCGAGCACGCCGGCGAACGCGCCGGTCAGCATCATCGCCTCGAGGCTCAGATTGAGCACACCCGCGCGTTCGCTGACCAGCTCACCGCTCGCGGCGACGAGGATGGGCAGGGTGAAAC